>JBEKVF010000153.1:0-6217 GCA_049514295.1 Acidimicrobiales bacterium | reverse complement strand
CTCCGCTGGGGTTGCGGCCCAGGCTGACGCCGACGAGAGCCGGGGCCACCAGGGACAAGTTGGCCAGGACGTTCCAGAAGCCCCCGCCCCCGTGGTCCGTGCTCAGGTTCGTGAACGTACTGGTGAGCGCGGTGAAGGCGGTGCCGGCCAGGATCCCGCCCATCAGTGCGCCGGCGACGCTGCCGATGCCCCCCACCACGGTCAACATGACGAGGGCGAGACTGATGAAGATGATGTAGGTGTTGGAAGTGACGCTGCCCGAGGCGGCCGACAACAGCACGCCCCCGAGGCCGGCAATGGCCGCCGACAGCATGAAGACCGACAGCTTGAGCTTGACCAGGTTCTGACCCAGGGTGGCGGCAGCGGCCGGACTGTCCTTCATGGCCGTCAAGCGGCGCCCGTAGTTGCTGCGACGGAGGGCGATGAGGCCGATGCCGACGAGGACGAACACGCAGACCGAGGTGGTGAGGAACGTCTTGGTCGAGCTGAGGTCGATCGGGCCGAGCTTCAACGGCGGGATCTGGAGGGTGCCGTCGTCGAAGATCGAGAAGTGCAGGTGGAAGATGGGCAGGACGTGCGGGGCGATGTCGGCGAGGATCATGTCGGAGACGAAGACGCCGAAGGCAAGGGTGGCCAGCGCCAGGTAGAGGCCGCGCAGGCGCAGCGCGGGCAGCGCGATGAGCCCGCCCACGAGGGCCGTCACCGCCACCCCGATGAGCAATCCCCACGGCGTGATCCGCTGCGCGAGGCCCGTGCCGGAGAGTCCCAGGTGGAACACGATGATCGTCGCGATGGCCCCGAAGGAGACCGGGGCCAGGTTGATCTCTCCGGCGTAGCCGGTGAGCAGCGTGAGGGACAGGGCGATGATGCCGTAGGTGATGCCGATGGTGAGGGCCCCCATGTCGTTGGTCCCCATGATCTGCTCCAGGGCCAGGACGACGAGGAGGAGGATCACGCCCCACGTGACGGCCGACCGCATGGTGGGGACATGGAAGCGCTCCCTGGTGCGCAGCAGGGTGGCACCGCGCAGTCGGTCCTGCGGCAACACCAGCAGGACGACGAAGAGCACGATCATGGGCAGCGCGATGCGGAAGTCCGAGGCCCAGGACCAGCTGGAGGGGAAGTAGCCCAGCACGTAGGTCCCCGCCAAGCCGAGGACGAGCGCACCGCCGAAGGTGCGCCAGATGCTGCGCAGCCGCCCGAACATGGCGGCGGCGATGGAGTCGAGCACGAGAAGGGTCAGCACGTGGACGTCGAGGGTGCCGCCGCTGATCGGGGTGATGAGGATGCCGGCCACTGCGGCCAGCGCGCCGCCGAGCGCCCACGAGAAGGCGGCCAGGCGTCCGGGCCGTCCCCCGTTGAGCTGGAGCAGCGCAGGGTTGTCGACCACGGCCCGCATGGCCACACCGGTGCGGGTGCTGGTGAAGAGCAGGCGGACGCCCACCGCGATGAGCACCGCGCAGCCGAGGGCGATGGCCTCGTGGTCGGTCACGTAGACGCCGAGCACCTTGAACTTCGCCGCGTTACCGAAGAAGAGGTCGTCGGTCCGGGGCACACCGGGATTCCAGATCCACTGGGCCAGCGCGATCAGCCCGAGCATGATGCCGATGGTGACCACGATCTTGGTGACGTCGGCGGTCTCCCGCAGCCCCCGCATGATGCCGACGTAGAGCACCGTGCCGAGCAGGGGCGCCAGCACCGCGATCACCGCGAACAGCGCGAGCGGGGCCGGCCAGTTCCAGCCGTAGCGGAGCTGCCAGTAGGTGAACGCGGCCAGCATGGCCATGGCGCCCTGGGCGAAGTTGAAGATGCCCGAGGTCGTGTACGTGAGGACGAGTCCCGATGCGGCGATCCCGTAGACCGCGCCGGTCACCAATCCGAGGATCGTGTACGTGAGGAACAGGTGCATGGCCGGAGCTCCCGTCGCTCAGGTCAAAGAGCTGATGCGCTGGGTGCTCACCCCTGGGGTTTGATGACCGAGGATGTCGCGTACTGGGTCGCGTAACCCTGGGCGTTGAGCGTGGTGCCGACGACGGAACCCGAGTTGGGGGCGACGTACTTCGACGAGCAGTCGAACGTCCCGAGCTTCTTCGGGTAGGCCTGGACCCACTTCGTGTTGTCGAGCTTCATCAGGAGCCCACAGTTCGGCGGGATGTTCTTGGCCGGGTTCCCCGAAGCATTGAGCCCTCCGCCGGTCCAGGAGGTGACCTTGGAGAGGTGGTTGATCATGCACTGGCGGGTGAGGGTCGAGCCGCACGCCTTGGCCTGCGTCGCCCACAGGAGGAACGAGGAGGTGGCTTGCTCCCCCAGCTGCGAGGTGAGGCCGCCGTACTTCTTGACGATCGAGAGGTACTGGGCGACCGCCGGGACGACCTTGGCTGCCTCGAGCGGCTCGTAGGAAATGCGGACGTAGGCGTTGTTGGCCAGGCCGTCGGTGTTCCATTGCGCGAAGGCCGCCGTGTAGGCGCCGGAATCCATGACCCAGATCGGGTCGTAGCCGATCTGGTTCTCCGCCTCGAAGGCGCCGTAGAGGGTCGGCCCCGGGGTGGCGTCGTTGAAGATGACCTGGGCCCCACAGCTCTGGAGTTTCTGCATGAACGGCGTGTAGTTGGCCTCGCCGTTGTAGTCGATGTCAGCGGTGCAGTTGGGAACGAACTTCCAGCCGGCTTCCGTATAGGCCTGCACGGCCTTGGTGGTGGACGACTGCTGGGTGGACAGGGTGGAGCCGTAGACGCCGGCATGCTTGGTCTTCGACCCGAAGAGCTTCTCGGCCTGGTAGGCGCTGGACACCGGGCTGGCGTTGGCCGGGTTCGGCGACGCCTGGTACATCTCGTAGGCATTGGCCACCACGGAGGAGACGGTGAAGCCGGGGACGGACGCCAGGTTGCAGCCGAGGCGGGTCTGCTCCGCCACACCGTCGAGCGCGAAGCCCTCGCCGACCAGCATGAAGTCCTGCTTGCAAGCCTGGGACATCACGCTGCCGACGTTGGTGACGGCGGCGTCGTAGTAGTCACCGACGAGCTTGCGCCCGTTGATGCCCCCCTGCGCGTTGCACCAGGCGATCATGTCCTTCACCGCATCACCCATCTCCTGGTCGAGGCCGGGGAGACCGGAGAAGCCCCGGTCGTCGCCGTACGCGATGTTGATGGTGGAGTTGGTGACTCCCTGGTCGGTGGCCCCGGTGGCGTGTCCCTTGCCACACGGCGAGGGGAGCGTGCCGAACGTCGACGACGATGTGGACGACGATGCGTCGGCCGCCCCGGGGGCGACCAACAGCGCACCCGACGTGAGCGTGGCGAGCAACAGCGCCACCCCCACCGTCCGCATGCCAGCGATCCTCTTCATAGCCAAACCCCCTGTCTGGAAGCAGACCCTCCATGGGTACTGCCCCGGACACCCTTGGAACCGTAGAACAGGTTCTCGTTCGACGGGCACACTACCAATCCGCCGGTCGGAAAGCTCTACAGCCTCTAGGGGGAAATCGCGGTGCGAATGCGGTAGCGCTCGGTGTACTCCTTGAACTCCTTGGCCAGGTCGGCATACGTCCAACCGAAGTCGGCGGGGTCGTAGCGATGCCTGCCGAAGGCGTCCTGCGGCCGATGGTCGAGGAACGCCTTCATGCGCCGGGCATGGAGGGGGCCCACCTCCTCGCCGAAGCTGCGGTACAGCTGGCGGACCGCCTCCAGTGGGTCGGCCATCAGGGCGTCGTAGTGCAGGTGCTGGCACCAGCCGGGCTCGGACTTCTCGTCGAAGGCCATCGCCGAATTGAGGGCGAAGGCACACTTGCGCTTCCACTCTTCGGCCGTGGGGCGAGGGTCGCTTCGGCTCGTCAAGAGGCGCTGGCTGGCGTTGGCCAGGCTGGCCAGCGAGGTGACCACCGGCCCCGGGTCCCTGTGGGTCCAGATGATCCTGGCATCGGGATAGCTTGCGAGCAGGGCCTCGAGATGCCACAGATGATTGGGCGTCTTGAGGATCCAGCGCTCGGTGGGCTGGCGCGATTGCAGGGTCTGGAGGGCGAGGCGGTGCTGGGCGTACGCGGGCGACATGTCCGCCTGCTCGAGCCAGCGGGCGTAGGACGGCACGTGGGCCTGCGTCTCGAGGGCGAGGGTGCGGGCGTCGTACATGAAGAGCGAGACGCATTCCTCGGCCAGGGTGGCACCGAAGGGGTGCATGGCCTTGAGGGGCGGGTTGAGCTTCATCAGCCCGTCGAGGTCCTTGGCGGTCCGCGCAATCCGGGGATCTTCCGCCGCTTCCTCGAGGGTGGCGGGCGGGATGGGGTGGGCCGCCTCCCACTGGAGGAGCGGCCGGGCCACGGGATCGAGGCCCAGCAGCAGGGACAGCACGCTGGTCCCGGTGCGTGGCAAGCCCACGATGACCCAGGGGCTCTCTATCCGCTCGTCGTGCACTTCGGGGTGCTCCAGCGACCAGCGGTGCAGCTCAATGCGGTTCGCCAGGGACGCCGCGAGCATCTTGGAGATCAGGAGGCGTCCGAACGTGGTCAGTTCGGCCTCGGCCTCGCAGGCACGGAGGTACACCTCAAGCGGTTCCCGATAGGAGTCGCTCCCGAAGTCGTCCGATCCGGCTGCCTTGGCCGCGGCCGCCGTGATCGACGACGGGGTGAGCGACGGCAGCTCACGCCCGAAGCGGGCGAGCCCCGCTCCCGCCCAGTTGAGCGCGAGAAGCGGTCGGCTGTGCAACTCCGAGTCGCGCCAGGTGTACTCGGTGGTGCTCATCCGCGGTGGACTTCGACGACCGTCCGGCCCAGCGATCGACGTGCTTCGTGCTCGTCGAGCGCACGGCCCGCCTCCTCCATGCTGACCCGTCGACCGACGTACGGCCGGACGGCGCCCTCTGCGGCCAGGCGCAGCAGATCGGCATGGATCTCGTCGGCGACGTCCCTTCCGAACGGGTTGAAGCCGAACCGTCGCATACCCGGGTCAACCGAGTCCGCCCAGGCCACCATGACGGCCACGATGTCGATGTTCCCGATGCAGGCCATCCGCAGCGGCCTTCCGGTCATGCCGTTGGCGTCATCGTCCGCGAACCCGACCGCCAGATAGCGGCCACCGTGCGCCGTGCAGCGCCACGAGCGCTCCACGAAGTCGCCCCCGGTCAGGTCGTAGACCACGTCCGCACCCGCATCATCGGTGGCGACCAGCACCGCCTCCACGAAGTCCTCGGCGGTGTGGTCGATCACCAGGTCGGCTCCGAGTGAGGAGCACAGCGCTCCTTTCTCGGGACCGCCGGCCACCGCGATGACCCGGGCACCCGCTGCCTTGCCCAACTGGATGCCCGCGGTGCCCAGTCCGCTCGCGGCGGAGTGCACCACCAGGGTCTCACCAGCCTGGAGCCGGCCCCGCTTGAACAGAGCCAGGTGGGAGGTCTGGAAGCTGAGCAGGAATGCCGTTGCCTCGACGTCATCGAAGCCGGCGGGAGCGTCGAACACCGAGATGGCGTCGGCGATCGCGTATTCCGCGATACCGCCGAGCGCGTTCTTGGTGATCGCCACCACCCGCTTGCCCAACCACGACTCGGCGCCTTCTCCAACCTCGTCGACCGCTCCGCACACGTCCATGCCCAGGGTGAACGGCGGAGGCGTGGGCACCGAGACCAGGTTCCCCCTGCAGCGATCGATGTCGTTGAAGTTGAACGAGGCCGCGTTGACCTTCACCCGAACTTCTTTCGGCCCGGGCTCGGGGCGCTCGACGGTTCGCACCGCGAGGACCTCGCCGGGTTGCCCGTGGCGGGTCACCTGCAGGGCCTTCATCTGTGCCACGCCCCATCCCCCTTTACGTTGTCACCGGCGGGTTTGCGACGACAGCACTCCCGGGACGGGGCGAGATTACCCCCTGGGACCCGACCGGATGCTGGGACAATCCCACGCGCCCACGCCGACGGAGTTCGCAACGGCGTCGGCGTCCGTGAAGCCTGCGGGAGCTTTGACACATGGGTAGCCTGAGCCTCCGATTGAACGGTGTGGCGGGAAAGGTGGATCAACATGGCCGACACGACCCTGACGACTTCATCGTCGTCACCTCCGCCGCCTGTCGCCGAGACCGGTGCGCCGGCGCGGCCGACGTTCGAGATCGTGCCGCTTCGGGCTCTCCCGTTCGTGGGCGTCGTGTTGATCGCTCTCACCCTGGCGATCGTGACCAACAGGCTGTGGGCACTCGATTTCTTCCACGTCGTGGGCGGAGGCCTGTGGACGGGGATCGAC
>JBEKVF010000152.1:0-6229 GCA_049514295.1 Acidimicrobiales bacterium | reverse complement strand
CGACCTCGGCCCCCAGGCGATCGTCCAGAACGCGGTTGCGGCCTCCGGGGTTCCGGCGCCGGCGCCGGCCGTCGTCGTCACGGATCCCGACTTCGTCGGCTCGCCCTTCCTCGCCATGCCCCGCGTGCACGGCGACATCCCCGGGCCGGCGCCCGTGTTCGACCCCTACGTGCGCGAGGCCGCTCCCGAGGTCCAGCGGCGCATGCACGACGGCCTGCTCGACACGCTGGCGGCGATCCACGCGGTGCCGTGGGAAGCGCGGGACCTGGATACCGCCCTGCCCGGGGTCGGGCTGCGCGACGCGCTCGACCGCTGGACCGCCTACGTGGACTGGTCGTCGCAGGGTGATCCGCTGCCCGCCCTGGCCACCGCGCTCGAGTGGTGCGGGGACCGCCTGCCGCCCGAGCGCGCGGCGGTGCTCCTGTGGGGCGACGTGCGGCTGGGCAACCTCGTCTTCGACCCGGAGCGCCGGGTGAAGGCGGTGCTCGACTGGGACCTGGCCTCCCTCGGTCCGCCGGGGATGGACCTGGGCTGGCACTGCGGCCTCGAATTCATGATGGGGTCGCTGTTCGGCCGTCACGTACCCGGCTTCCCGGGCCGGGCCGGGTCACTCGAGCACTACGAGCGGGCGAGCGGGCAGGCGGTGAGGGACGACGAGCTCGACTGGCACGAGGTCTTCGCCCTGGTGCGCGCCCTCGCCATCAACGATCGCCACCAGCGCATCACCGGCGCGGCGCGCCGCAGGGACAACCCGATGGGCGCGGTGCTCCTGGAGCGGCTGGAGGCAGCCGGCTAGAGGCCGGCGGCTCCCCGGGCTCAGGTCGCCGGATCGAGGAGCGAGAAGCCCATGACCCCGGCTTTGGCAACCTCGTAGCACAGCGTGTCGTAGGGCTCGACCAGCCCGTAGGTCACCTCGCCATCGCACTGCACGCGGCAGTGGTGCTGGTCCTGGCCGGCCAGTCGGCTGCGCACGTCGGGGTCGTTGACGTCGAAGGTCTCGCCGTGCACGACGACCTCGTCGCCCTGCGCCACCTGCATGCCGTGCCAGAGGTCACCGTCGGGCGTGCCGCCGTTGGGACCCCCGTACATGCCGCAACGCAGGAACGCGATCTGGTTGCCGAGGCGTTCGAACGTCATCGTCTTGACAGAGCCGTCGGCGAAGACGAGGTCGACCTCACCGCTCTGGAGCAGGTGCGTGTCGGGTTCGAAGCGCATGCGGTGGACGCGCTTGGAGAGGGTGCCGCTCCGTGCGCGCGCGTCGCCGATGTTGTAGAGCACGTGATCGCCCCAGATGCCGAATTCCTCGAACTCGACCCACTCGCCGCTGTGCGGGTGCTGCATCCCCATGTAGCGGCCGGGCCCGCCGACGCCGTCGCGGGTGCCCCAGTGGTGGTCTCGTGTGCCGAGGTGCGTGGCGGGGGAGAGGGCGAAGCGCTCGCCGGCGGACTCGACCCATCCCTCCTGGCGACCGAAGCCGTCGTATCCGGCGACCGGGCTCACGGCCCGCCCGCCGACGATCATGCCGGCGCCGAGCTGGCGGAAGACGGGCCGCTTCGTGTCGAGCCAGGTGATGTCGTACCCGATGCCGTGCTCGTTGGCGGCGGGGTCGAGGCGGAGCCGCCACTGGCGGAAGGGCTCGACGACCTGGAAACTGAAGGGTCCCAGCACCATGTCCATTCGGTCCGTCCGGAGGGCCTTGTGCGCCCTGACGGTGGTGTGGCGGCCGCGCACATTGACGATGGCGAACGCCTCGGCCGTGCCCAGGTTCGGGTAGAAGGCGAGGCCGATGACGACGAGGAGCTCGCCCACCCTGTCCTGGCAGGTGAACCAGACGCGCTCGTAGGCCTGGGCGTCGGGCGTCCACATGACGCGCACGGGATAGGGCGCGTTGTGGATGAGGAACTCGTCGAGGCCGCTGAGCGGGGCGTGCTCGTCGGCGGCGGGGAACGGGGATGCGCCCGGGTCTGTCACGGTGCCGGCGCGCCGTACATGGACGTGTACTCGAGGTAGGCGGGGAGCCATCGTCCAGCGAAGGAGAGGCTGTCGCATTCGGTCTGCATGGCGCTGCACAGTACGCTCGGTCCATGGCCGGGGACCAGCGCATCGACCCGCGGGACGCGGCATTCTTCGCGCGGGAGGACTACCACGAGGTGCTGGCGCGCCTGCGTGACGAGGACCCCGTGCACGAGTGCGTGCCTGGATTCTGGGCCGTCACCCGCTACGGGGACATCCGGGACCTCAGCCGCGACCCGGAGGGCTTCTGCTCGGGCCGGGGTGCGCTGGTCAACGACCCGATCCGCACCAGCCGGAGACCGATGCTGGAGCGATCGATCCTCCACATGGACCCGCCGGAGCACGCTGCGTTCCGGGGGCTGGTGAACCGCCGCTTCACGCCTCGGGCGCTCTCGGGGTTGGCCGGGTCGATCCGGCAGTGCGCGGGCGACCTGCTCGATGCCGCCGAGGCGTGCGAGGAGATCGACTTCGTGTCCGAGCTGGCTGCGCCGTTCCCCCTCACGGTGATCGCGGAGCTGTTGGGTATCGACGAGGCCGACCGGGACGACTTCCGCCGCTGGTCCGATGCGGCGATCGAGTCGCCCGATCTCCCTCCCGACGAGACGATGACGGCGCTCGGGGAGCTCTCGGGGTTCATCGTCGAGCACATCCGGGCCAAGCGCGACCGGCCGGGGGAGGACCTGGTGTCGCTGTTGGTGCGGGCCGAGATCGACGGGTGCCCGCTCAGCAGGGAGGAGCTCTTCATGTTCCTCCTGACGCTGCTCGTGGCCGGGAACGAGACCACGCGCACGCTCCTGTCCGGGACGGCACTCGTGCTCGACGAGCACCCCGACCAGCGCGCCGCGTTGGCCGCCGATCCCGAGCTGCTCCCCGCCGGCGTGGAGGAGTGCCTGCGCTGGGTCACGCCCGTGCACGCCTTCTGCCGCACGGCCACCGTGGACACCGTGGTGGCCGGCACGCGGATCGACGAGGGCGACTACCTGTGCATGCTGTACGCGTCGGGCAACCGTGACGAGCGGGTCTTCGGGGACGATGCAGCGCGTTTCGACGTGCGGCGATCGACCAGCCCGGTGCATCTCGCGTTCGGATTCGGAGAGCACGTGTGCCTGGGGGCGAGCCTCGCCCGCCTGGAGGGGAGGATCTTCCTGGAGGAGCTCCTGGCGCGGTTCCCGGACTATGCCGTGACGGGCTCGCCGGAGCGCGTGCTCTCGACGACGGTGGCCGGCATCAGGTCGCTACCGGTTGTGCTGGCGCCCTCGCCCTGAAGCACCGCCCGGCGCAGCTCGCCGAGCAGTGCCTCGACCGCGGCGGCATCGGCGCTCAGCCGCAGCCTCCCGGCCCTCCGCTCCGATCGGACCAAGCCGTTCTGGCGCAGCACCTTGACGTGCATGCTGACCGTTGGTTGGGCGAGCCGGAACAGCACTGCGAGCTCGCCCACCGTGCTCGGCGCCGTGGCCAGCGAGTGGAGCAGCGCCAGGCGGGTCGGGTCGGCCACCGCCTTGAGACGCCGGGCGACCGACTCCGTGCGGGCGCGTGCCTCGACGTCGCCCTGGCCCACGCCGGTCCCGATCACGACGAGTCCGGGGAACTCGAGGTACATGCTCGACCCGAAGAACAGGCAGGGCACGAAGAGCAGCGCCCGTTGCGCTGACTCCACACCCGAGAGGATGCCGGGCATCCGGTCCCGGAGGATGTCACAGCCCGTCGGTATAAGTACTTCCAATGACCGACCACGCTCGTACTGGGCCACCACGTGGCGACCGGCCTCATCGATGACCGGGAGGGCCTGCTGCCACATGTCGTCGACGGGCGCCCACACCTCCTTGAGGAGGTCGAGGTACGACCGGAGGAGCTCGGGGGACTCACGCAGCCTGCGGAACCGGTCCAGGTACGTCGCGCGTTCCTCGGCGCTCTCGGAAGGTATCTCCAGGTCGAGCGGCACGGTGGCCACCGCACTCTCGATCGCCTGCCACAGGGCGCCGGGGTCGGTCTCGGTCATCGCTCCGGCGTGGTGGGCCAGGACCTGCATCTCGGCGAAGCCGGTCTCCTCGGAACCCTCGCCCCAGAAGCCGCGGACACAATCTGCGAGGTCCTCACGTCCGTTGAACATCTCGGCGAGCTGCGGGTACCGGGCCTGCATCGAGGGCCGCGCCGCCACGGAGAGGAGCCACGAGAGATCGCAGGCCAACGACGGAGCCGCCGTCACCGATCTCGAGGTCGGTGGTGCCGTCTCTTCGGTAATCATAGGCATAGGGCTATATTAGGATATGCTTGATTTGTTGTCAAACATTGGATAAAATACAAGGACGCTTGGAGGGGGAGCAGACCGGGGAGCGGAGGGGTCCAGAGAGGTGAATCGATGATCCAAGCGAGGGCAGTGCACACCCAGGCGGACGCCCACAGGCAAGAACTGATCGCGGGGGGCGGGTCCAGCCGGACCGCCCGTCGACCCGTGGCACGGATGAGCGACTCAGGAGCGACGCAGCGCTCGGCTACCGGACTCCCGGTTGCCGGTGGCCGAGCCGTGCGCCGGGCTGTGGCGCCGCGAGTCGGCTCCTGGCTGATCGAGTTCGGGACCAGGCTCGGAGGGGCGTCGGTCCGTACGTCTTGAGCCTGCGGCGGCCGGGTGCCGCGCCGTCCAGTCGGTCGCCGCGGCTCGAGTCCCCGTGATCGGCAAGAGTGGCGGCATGCCGCCAGCCCGCAGCGTGCTGTTCATCACACTCGACCAGTGGCGCGGTGACTGCCTCTCGGCCCTCGGCCACCCGGTGGTGCAGACGCCGGTTCTCGACGCACTGGCAGCACGGGGCGTGCTCTTCGCGAACCACTGGGCGAACGCGGCGCCCTGCGGCCCGTCGCGGGCGTGTCTCTACACGGGTACCTATCAACACCGGAACCGTTCCATCCTCAACGGGACCCCGCTGGACGCGCGCTTCACAAACGTGGCGCTGGTGGCGCGGGCGTTGGGGTACGACCCTGTCCTCTTCGGGTACACGGACACCTCGGTTGATCCGCGCTCGGTGCCGCCCGGTGACCCGAGGCTCTTCAACTACGAGGGGATCCTGCCGGGATTCCGGGCCCTGGTCGAGGACCCCTGGGAGAAGGGGAGCCCGGCGTGGGGCCGCTGGCTCGCCGCACAGGGCGTCGACGTCCCCGCCGACCCCCACGATCTCTACCAGCCCATTGAGGGGTTCCCCGGCACAGACACGCACGGGTCGACCTGGGCCCCCACGCGCTTCCCCGTCGAACTGTCGCAGACGACGTTCCTGCGCCAGGAGGTCGTCAATTGGTTGGAGCGCCACGGCGACCGGCCGTTCTTCGTCCACGCCTCCTTCATCCGGCCCCACCCGCCGCGACGGAACCCGGTCGGCTACCACGATCTGTACCCGGCCGACGCGGTCGGGCCCTTCGCCGGGTGCCCGACCCCCGGGGAGGAGGCCGCCATCCATCCACTGGCCGCGCTGGCCATGGGGGTCCCCGGCGTCGGAGCCCCGCACGACGAGCGAGAGCGCCGGCAGGTGCGCGCCACCTATTACGGCGCCCAGCGGGAGGTGGACGACGGACTCGCCCCCCTCTTCGAGTACCTGCGTGCCAGCGGGTTGGCCGACTCGACTCTCGTCGTCCTCACCAGCGATCACGGTGAGATGGGCGGCGATCACTGGCTCCTCGAGAAACTCGGCTACTGGGACGAGAGCTATCACGTCCCGCTCATCGTCGTGGACCCGCGGCCGGAGGCGGACGGAGGCCGGGGCTCGGTGCTCCGGGCGGTGACCGAGTCCGTCGACCTGCTGCCCACCATCTGCGAGTTCATCGGTGCGGAGGTGCCGCTCCAGGCCGACGGGTGGTCGCTGGCCCCCTTCGTCCGGGGCGAGCCGCCGCCCGAGCACTGGCGCGACACGTCGCACTTCGAATGGAGCTTTTCGGACCCGGCGAACCCGCAGGCCGAGACGATGTTCGGCGTACCGATGAGCCACTGCGCCCTGGCGGTCTCACGCGGGCCGCGCCACAAGTACGTGCAGTTCGCCGCCGCTTCGAGCGTGCTCCCCCCACTGCTGTTCGATCTGGAGGCCGACCCCGAGCAGACGCACAACCTGCTGGCGGAGGGGGGCGACGCGGCCGGCACCGCTGCGTCGGAGGCGACCCAAGAGCTCCTGCAGTGGCTGATGCGCACGGCGGAGCGCACGTTGAGCGGCAGTTATCTCCATGGGGAGCGGGGACT
>JBEKVF010000151.1:0-6265 GCA_049514295.1 Acidimicrobiales bacterium | reverse complement strand
TTCACCACCACGGTGCACGAGGTGCAACAGAGCGCCCAGGACGTGATCGACCGCGCCGTGGCCCATGTCGGCGAGGTGGCCGGTGACGTGACCGTGACCGGCGAGACCTCCGAGCAGGCGCCCGCACCCGCGCTGATCGCGGCCGCCAAGGGCGCCGACCTGCTGGTCGTGGGCTCACGGGGCCTCGGTGGGTTCCGGGGGCTCCTCATCGGGTCGGTGAGCCAGTACTGCACCCGCCACGCCACCTGCTCGGTCGTCGTGGTGCGCTGACCGACCCTCAGGGTGCGCGGTACGACGTCGGCACGATCGTCACCGGGACCGGGGAGTGCTCGGCCAGCTCGAGGCTCGTGCTTCCCAGCAGCGTGCCGGCGTGGCCGCCCGACCCCCGGGAGCCGACCACGAGGAGCGCCGCCACTTCGGGGGGCACGGCCATGCGGAGCATTGCCGTGCACGGGTCGCCGTCGACGACGTGCCATTCCACCTCGCCCGGATCGAGCCCGGCCTCGGAGGCGATCTTGAGTGCCACGTCTCCCTCGACGGGGGTGTGCCCGGCCATTCCCGCGTGCTCCAGCAGTCCGACAGCGTGCACCACACGCAGGCGGGCGCCCAAGGCGGCGGCGGTCCTGGCGGCCCAGCGCACGGCGGACTGCGCATCGGTGGAGCCGTCGTAGCCCACCACGACGCATTGCTGTGCCGTCACGGCCCTACCTCCATGTGGACCCGGTCGACCGCGCGCAGCCGATCCGTGCGGTCGGCCCGCAGCTGCGACAGTCCCGGGCCTCCGTGCGTCGGCGAGGGTGGGTGGACCGGCAGGCCGAGCAGCGCGCCAAGCGTCGCCTCGACCGAGGACTCGAGCGACACCGGGTTGTACCCGCCCTCCAGGAAGAGCGCGAGACGACCGGGGCGCGGTGCGAACTCCGAGACCACACGGGCGAGCTCGGCGAAATCACCGCTCGAGAGCTCGAGCTCGCCGAGCGGATCCGCCTGGTGGGCGTCGAAGCCGCACGAGACCAGCACCCAGTCGGGGGCGAACTCCTCAATCGTGGGACGCGCCACCTCGTCGATGGCGGCACGGACCACGTCGCCGGTCGCCCCGGCCGGGAGCGGCAGGTTGACGGTGAGTCCGGGCGCGCTGGGGCCGCCGACCTCGTCGGGACGCCCGGTCCCCGGGAACAACGGGTGCTGGTGGGTCGAGACGTAGAGCACGTCGGGATCGTCCCAGAAGATCGCCTGGGTGCCGTTGCCGTGATGCACGTCCCAGTCGACGATGAGCACGCGCTCACCCAGGGCGGTGCGCGACGCCGCTGCGACAGCCACGTTGTTCACGAGGCAGAACCCCATGGCCCGGTCAGCCGTGGCGTGGTGTCCCGGCGGCCGGACGGGTACGAAGGCGATGCCCTCGTTCCTCTCCTCCAGCGCGGCCAGCGCCGCCAGGCCGGCCCCCGCGGCACGGCGAGCCGCGGTCCACGAATCGGGCCGGGCGTACGTGTCGGGATCGATGTCGCCGCCACCGCGGCTGCAGAACGCCTCGAGCTCGGCGAGGTAGGCCGGCGCATGCACCCGGGAGAGCTGGTCCACCGATGCCTCGGAGATGGCGGGGTAGACGACCTCGTCCTCGAGGCCGAGGGCGCGCACGCCGTCCATGACGGCGAACAGGCGCGACTGCTGCTCGGGGTGGTACCTGCCGCCGTCGTGCTCCGCGATGCCGGTCGGCCCGGCCACGACGAGGGTCGTCACGCCGCTCCCTCCGGCGGGACCCATCGTGTCGCCTCGCGAGCGGCGAGCGCGGCCCGGTAGTCGTCGGTGAGCGCGATCGGGAACCGCAGGGTCACCGTCCCGTACTCGATGCTCGACGTGACGGGGAACCCGGCGTGGCGGAACACGTCGAGCATGGCGCTGTTCTCGGCCAGCGTCTCCGCCCTGAAGGTGTCGACGCCCCTCTCCCTGCCCGCCCGGGCGAGCTCGTCGAGGAGGAGTGTCCCGATGCCGTGGTGCTGGAACTCGTCGGCGACGACGAACGCGACCTCGGCCTCGGTCTGCCCGGGCGCCCGGTCGAAGCGGCCCACCGCCACGAGCCCGTCGCCGACCGTGACCACCAGTGCCAGGCGGTCCACGTAGTCGACGTTCGTGAAGCGCGCCACCTCCGCGTCCGAGAGCGTCGGGTGGAAGGTGAAGAAGCGCATGTACACCGAATGTGGCGACAATTGCCGGTGGAACGCGACAAGGCGTGGCCCATCGTCGGGCCGGATCGGCCGGAGGCGGCAGTGCAGTCCCGCGTCGCCGGCCACGTCGCGCTCGAAGTCGTGCGGGTACCCGGCCGGAAAGACGGGCGCGGCGGCGGCCACGATCGGCGACTGGGCAGGCATGGTTCTCTCCTTGTTCACGTCCATGCTACGAGTCCAGCCTCGCACCCCTCGCGGGCTCCACCTAGGGTCAAAGGTCCATTGGCAGCTGCCCGGGTCCGTCCTACGCTGACGCGATGCCGGACCTCATGAAGGCGTGGGTGGTCGACCGGCCCGGCCCCGTCGACGGCGGCCCCCTGGTCCAGGCCGAGAAGCCCATCCCCGAGCCCGGGCCAGACCAGGTCCGCCTGCGCGTACGCGTCTGCGGCGTGTGCCGCACCGACCTCCACCTCGCCGAGGGGGACCTCGCACCGCGCCACCCGCGCGTCACGCCCGGGCACGAGGTGGTCGGTGTCGTCGACAAGCTCGGGAGCGGGAGCACCCGGTGGAAGGAGGGCGACCGCATCGGAGTGCCCTGGCTGGCCCACACGTGCGGCCGGTGCCGCTTCTGCGTGTCCGGCCGCGAGAACCTGTGCGTCGACCCGCGCTTCACCGGCTGGGACCTCGACGGGGGGTACGCCGAGTACGCCGTGGTCGACCAGGCGTACGCGTACGCGCTGCCCGAGGGATTCGGCGACGAGGAGGTCGCTCCGCTCCTGTGCGCCGGGATCATCGGCTACCGGGCGTTGCTGCGGGCCAACCTCCCCGAGGGGGGTCGCCTAGGGATCTATGGCTTCGGGGGCTCTGCGCACATCACGGCGCAGGTCGCGCTGGCCCACGGTGCCCGCGTCCACGTGATGACCCGGTCGACCGAGGCCCAGGCGCTGGCGCTCGAGCTGGGGGTCGCCAGCGCCGGCGGCGCCGATGCCCCGCCCCCCGAGCCCCTGGACTCGGCCATCCTGTTCGCCCCCGTCGGCACGCTGGTGCCGCCCGCGCTCGCCGCGCTCGACCGGGGTGGGACGCTCGCCATCGCCGGCATCCACCTCAGCGACGTCCCGGTCCTCAACTACCAGGAGCACCTCTTCGAGGAACGGACCCTGCAGAGCGTGACCGCCAACACTCGCCAGGACGGGGAGGCATTCCTCGCCGAGGCCGCCCGCATCGGGGTGCGCGTGTCGGCCACGCCCTACCCCATGGACCGTGCCGATGCCGCACTGCGCGATCTCGCGGGTGACCGCGTCAACGGCGCCGCCGTCCTCGTCGTGTGAACCGGGACGATCGGCCCTGTGCGGGAACCCCCGCCGCGGGCAGAATGACCGGATGACGACACCGCCGGCCCCCGCCCCGCACGCCTCCGATCTGGCGCGACGGATCGCCATGCGACGCGAGGAGGTCGGCATGAGCGTGGAGGAGCTCGCGACGCGGGCGGGGATCGATCCCGGCTACCTCGCCTACTTCGAGTCGAGTCCCGACGCCAACCTGAGTGGCGGGAGCCTGCTGCTGATCGCGCTCGCCCTCGACACCACCCCGTTCGAGCTCCTGGGCGGATCGGCCGACCGCCCCCAGGGACATGCGCGTGCAATGCCCCATGCCTCCCTCAACGAACTCACCCCCGAGCAGTGCCGGACACACCTCTCGGTCGGCGGGGTCGGCCGCATCGTGTACTCGACGGGACGCGGGCCGGTCGCATTGCCGGTCAACTTCGAGTTCACCGAGGACCAGATCGTCTTCAGCACCGACGACGACAAGGCATCCGCTCTCAGCTCCCGGGAAACCGTCGGCTTCGAGATCGACCGGGTCGACGAGGCGCTCAGCGAAGGCTGGAGTGTGCTGGTCACCGGCCCCTGCCGGCGCATCGAAGACCCCGAGGAGGTGCAGCGGCTGTCCTCACTCGACCTCGAGGCCTGGGCGGGAGGCGACCGCCACGCCCTCATGGCCGTTGCGCCCAGCGAGACGTCGGGCCGAGTGATCGTGCACGAGAGTCCGCCGGACGAGGACTGACTCCTGCGGAGCAGAGGCGCCGACGGTGCCCCAGCCGATTCACGTCAAAGCGCTGTCACAGGGCCCTTGGCGATAGGTCCTGGAGCTCTCGGCTGGGGCACGCCGGCAGTGCGATCAGGCGGTAGATCGCTACAGCCCATTATTCCCCATCCGGGGACCACAAAACATCAAATCTTTCCGGAAGATTTGAAGGGGGTCAGATCAGGGGTTCTACCTGGTCAGCGGCCAAAAGTACGGCCACCAGCTCCCTGTCACGGGGGTAGGAGAGCATGCCGGTCGCGCTCTCCAGGATGAGCCAGCGCAACTCGTCGACCTCCTCGTTGGGAGTGAAGAAGCCCGTTTCGGCCGCCATGACCCAGTAGGCCACGGCCTTGGGCCGGCCCTTGCGGTCCAGGTAATCGGTGTGGCCGATGAAGCGCAGGAGGCGGCAGGCCATTCCCGTCTCCTCGCGCACCTCGCGCAGGGCGGCCAACTCGAAGGTCTCCCCCGCCTCGAGCTTGCCCTTGGGGAACGACCAGTCCTGCTGCACCGGCCGGTGCACCACGACGATCTGGAGCGACCCATTGTGGCGGCGGACGACGAGGCCGCCGGCCGCCTGCACGATCTCCGTCGGTGAGGGGGGTTCCGCTGTCATCGCTCGTCGCGCCACTGCCGTGCACCCTACCGCCGCGCTCCGGCCATACGGCGGCAATCGCGGTGCCCCCTGCGTCAGCGGTGGAGGCCCGCAGTAGCCTGCTCCCGTGTCCGATTTTAGGGGTGAACCCCCGGGGGACGAGCAGGACCCCGTCGAGATCGAGTGGCAGTTCGACGCCCTCGACCTGCGACCCGTCGAGCGCTGGCTCGCCGGGCTGCCCACCATCGCGGTCGAGACGGGTGACGGCGGGACCGTCACCGCGCTGGCCCGGACACCGCGCCGGCTGGTCGACTCCTACCTCGACACCGACGACTGGCGCATCGCCCGCGCCGGCTTCGTCGTCCGGACTCGGCGCCGCGGCCGTCATGACGAGATCACCCTCAAGGACACCCGCCCCGCCGAGGGAAGCGGCCTGCGCCAGCGTCTCGAGGTGACCGAAGTTCTGCCCGCGTCCGGCGTGGCCGCGCTCGGTGCCGAGGGCGCGGTCGGCCGTCGGCTGCATGCCATCGTCGGCTCACGCCGGCTGCGCGAGGTGCTCCAGGTCCGCACACGGCGCAGGCCCTTCGCGCTGCGCGTCGGCGGCATCGATGCCGCGGAGGTCGCGCTCGACGACACCATGATCGTCGTCGGTGGCGGCCAGCGGCCGATGCAGCTGCGACGGGTGGAGGTCGAGGTGCGGCCCGAGTGGCTCGAGGCCCTGGAGCCGATCGTGGACCAGTTGCGGGCGTCGTGCGGGCTCCAACCGGCGCGCCTGTCGAAGTTCGAGGCCGGCCTTCTCGCCGTGGGTCAGGAGATCCCCGGCTCGCCCGACCTCGGCCCCACTGGCATCTCGGAGTCCTCGACCATGGGCGAGCTCGCCTACGCGGTCCTGCGCCGCCAGCTGGGCGTGCTGCGCGACAAGGAGCCGGGGACGCGGCTCGGTGAGGATCCCGAGGAGCTCCACGACATGCGGGTCGGCACCCGTCGCCTGCGGGCCGCGCTGGCACTGTTCTCCGACGTCCTTCCCGTCCGGGCCCAGGTGTTCCGCGAGGAGCTCGGCTGGCTGGGCCGCGTGCTCGGCGCCGTGCGCGACCTCGACGTGCAGCAGGAGGGTCTGGCGGACATGGCTGCCGCAACGGCCGGCTGGAGCGCCGGCGCGCGCCCGGACGATCACGACCCGCTGGCCGAGCTGTCCGCGCTGCTCGAGCGAGAACGCGACACGGCGCGGGCCGAAATGCTGGGGGCCCTCGACTCGGTCCGCTGGGAGCGCCTGGCCAAGGGATTGGCCGCCATGGTGCAACAGGGGCCGGCGCGCCGTTCGCTGGCGACCAGGGTTCCCGCCGTGATCGGCATGCCCGACCTTGTCGTGGCGCGCCACGACAAGGTGGCCAAGGCCGCCAAGCGGGCCAAGAGGTCAGGTGTCGTCTCG
>JBEKVF010000150.1:0-6299 GCA_049514295.1 Acidimicrobiales bacterium | reverse complement strand
CAGTTCGGCCAGCACACCCTCCCGACACCAGGCGCCATGCCACGCACCGTGCACCAAGACGATTCGTGTCATCTACCGAGGTCGCCATCAGCACTGGGTTCCACGTACGTCAGACCATCTCACTGATCTGCAAGACCGGCGTGATGGTGGTGTAATTCGCGACGTCTGCCGTCACCTGCGTTGAGCCTTCGCTCGACAGAGCCGCAGTCATTCCCTCTATCGAATCGAACCGAAAGTGCACGGCCGCGACATAGGGTCCATCGATCCCCCTGTCGATCTCGGCGTGTTCGAGCCCCCAGGTCCGGAGAGTAAGCGGGACGTGCTGTCCCGGTAGTAGTCGTGATCGAAAACCGCTTCACCCTCAGGTGTCGGGTGCAGGACGCTCAGCCGTATCATCGAATCCTGCTCTCCTTTGATCGGGAGTTCCCGATTTTGGTCTGCGTGCCGACTAGCTCTTTGTGTCGGTTGGTCTGGACGTCATCATGTTGGCCTCGAGGAGATACTCGGGAGGGCTGCCGTCGATCTGTGACGCGGCGCGATCCCGGATCTTTTGCTGCTGCTCGGAGTGTGGGACGGTGATCCAGAAGGTGTCGTTGAGGATCCCGTCGAAGCAGATGTCGGCCACCTCCGACAAGGGTGCGAACTGCACTTCCATGCCGGCAGCCTCCATGCGCTGCAGGTAGGCCCCGAGTGCGTCGCGTCCTTCCTTCGGTGGCGCGCCCGGCCGGTCATAGCGTTCCGGACGATTGGCTCCGGGTCGCCAGATGCCCGTATTGAGCATCCCCGGTGAGAACGTGGAGGGGTACAACAACGACGCGCTGACCGGTGCGCCGATTTCCCGCAGCTGGCCCCAGAGGCACTCGGTGATGGTGGTGACTGCAGCTTTGGTGGTCGCGTAGACAGCGCTGTTTATCAGTGGGGTGAACCCGCCGTTGCTGGAAGTGGTGTTCACGACATGTCCCTCCTCACCCTGTGCGAGCAAGGTTGGCATGAAGGCGTAGATGCCGTTGACGACGCCCATCACGTTGACGTCGAGCGACCAGCGCCAGTCGTTGACATGGTGCTCCCAGAGGTGACCCTCGGATCCCGAGCCGATCCCTGCGTTGTTGCAGACGATATGAACCGCCCCGTATCGCTCGAGTGTGGCGTCGCGCAATGCCTCGACCGAGTCCAATGACGTGACGTCAGTGACTACGCCGGTCACCTCGAGACCCCTGTCGATCAACTCGCCCGTTGCCGTTTCGACCAACGCGGGAACGACGTCTGCCACGACGACCTTCATCCCCTCGGCACCGAAGCGCTCCACCAATGCCCGTCCGATGCCCTGTCCACCACCGGTGACGACCGCCACCTTGCCCACGACGTCCTTCACGACGATCTCCCTTGTCAGATGTGCGGGCTTGCGGGCCTGGCACGCCAACGTCGGTGCTGACGCCTCCCCCCACGGGCAGCGACGGAAACCGACGATTGCATATCATTTGTGATTGCACTATAACGCTGTCATAGACCCAGGGGGTATGGGATGCACGCACTCGCCGACGATCGCTACATCGTGATCTCCTCCGACGGGCATGCCGGCGCGGAGATGCTCGACTACCGGGACTACCTCGAGCGCCGCTACCTCGACGAGTTCGATGGCTGGGCCAAGACCTACGTGAACCCCTACACCGACCTCCAGGGCGAGACGGCCTATCGCAATTGGGACTCCGCCGCCCGACTGCGAGAGCTCGAGGATGACGGCGTGGTAGCAGAAGTCTTGTTCCCGAACACAATTCCGCCCTTCTTCCCCTCCGGCAACCTCCTGGCGCGGCCCCCGACCCCGGACACCTACGAGCTCCGCTGGGCCGGCCTTCGGGCGCACAATCGGTGGATGGCCGAGTTCTGTGCGGAGACTCCGGGCCGGCGTGCCGGCCTGGCCCAGATCTTCCTCAATGACGTTGACGACGCTGTCGCGGAGATCACCTGGGCGCGAGAACATGACCTCTTCGGCGGGGTCCTGCTGCCGGGCGTGCCACCTGACTCGGGGCTCCCTCCGCTCTGCGCCCCCGACTACGACCCGATCTGGGCCGCTTGCCAAGATCTCGACATGCCGGTGAACAACCATTCCGGGGCTGCCGGCCCCGAGATGGGCGAACACCTGGCCTCCATGGCGATCTTCATGGTGGAGCTGGGCTGGTTCTCCCATCGCGTCTTCTGGCACATGGCCTTTGGGGGTGCCTTTGCCCGCCATCCCGGCCTGAAGCTGGTGCTCACCGAGCAGTCATCGGGGTGGGTGCCCGGCACACTCAGCATGCTCGACTACCAGTACAGCCGCTTCAGCGACGACGGCAACGCCGAGGCGCACTTCGGCGCGGAGCTCGTCAAGGAGATTCCCGAGCCGCCGAGCTTCTACTGGAGAAACAACTGCTTCGTCGGCGCCAGCTTCCTCCGCCCGAACGAGGCACCGCTCCGCTACGACATTGGTCTCGACAAGATCATGTGGGGCCAGGACTACCCGCACATTGAGGGGACGTACCCCTACACCACCGAGGCCTTGCGCTACACCTTTGCCGGTATCGACCCCGCAGAGGTGGGGCCCATGCTCGGAGGCAACGCCGCCAGCGTCTACGGCTTCGATCTCGAGAAGCTTTCCGCTGTCGCCGCTCGCGTCGGCCCTCAGGTCGCTGAGGTCAACGTGCCGCTCGAACACGTCCCTGCTGACTCCCATTCGCTGGCATTCGCCGGAGGAGACCTCAAACCGTGGTGACCGATAACTACCTGATCATCTCGTCCGACACCCATGCCGGACTTCCCGACGCTCAGTACAAGGAGTACCTCGAACCACGATACCGAGAGGCCTTCGACGAAGACCTGATACAGCGCGCCGCACTCCGCGCCCCAATGAACGCCCAGGTGGAGAAGCTCGAGTTCGTCAAGGACTGGTATGACGAGAACGAGGAGGGACTCCGGGGGGGATGGGATGCGGCTCGCCGCGATGCTGAGCTCGACGCAGACGGCGTGGTCGGTGAGGTCATCTTCCCGGACGCCGACGCAGTGTTGGGAGGAGCATCGGCCCCGTTCGGCGCCGGCCTCGGTGCAAGTGGGGAGTACGACCCGACGCTGTTGATGGCCGGCGCCCAGGCCCACAATCGTTGGCTGGCCGAACTGTGCAGCGACAGTCCGGATCGACGGTGCGGCCTCGCCGTCGTGCCCATCCTTCACGACATCGACGCCGCCGTCGCCGAAATCCGGAGGGCCAAGTCCTCGGGCCTGGGTGGCATCCTGATCCCTGCGATGTGGCGCCCGTACCCTCCCTACAACGACCTCCGATACGAGCCCATCTGGGCCGTCTGCGAGGAGCTCGACATGGTCGTCCACACGCACACGGGACCCGCACCGCGCGAGGAGATCGGCTCGGACCTCGGCATCTATGCCAACGAGACCATCTTCTGGACGATGCGGCCGATGTGGTTCCTGCTCTGGTCGGGTGCCTTCGAACGCCACCCTGGCCTCAAGTTCGCCGTCACCGAGGGGGGGTCGTGGTGGGCTGCCGACCTCTTGTGGAGGTCCGACATCGCGTACATGAACGAGCACGCCACCAAGAAGATGGGAGACATCGCTCCAAAGTTGAAGATGCTCCCGAGCGAGTACTTCGACCGCAATGTCTTCATCGGATCGTCTAACACCCGGCGACGCGAGATCGCGCGTCGCTTCGAGATCGGCGTCGGGAACATCATGTGGGGTAACGACTTCCCCCACCCGGAGGGCACGTGGCCTCACACTCGCCAGTGGCTCCGCGACACCTTCTGGGATTGTCCAGTTGACGATGCGCGGCGGATCCTGGGGCTGAACGCTGCATCCGTGTACAACTTCGACCTCCAGAAGTTGCAACGTCTGGCGGATCGTTTCGGGCCTACCCCAGCCGAGCTCGGGCAGTCCGGCGATGTGGAACTCGACAAGTGGAAAGGTGTCGAAGCGGCCGGTCGGCCATGGTTGTCGGGTGTTGAGGTCGTTCCCGTGACCGTCTCCGAGTAGCGATGTCCACTCGGTCAACCGCTTCCCGGCAAAGGCGAATCGGACACTCCACACTCCAGCGAGCACACCTCAGGACTCCGATTCGAACTCGCGTGGACAGAGTCCGATAACCGATTGGAGAGCGATGGTATCGATCCTTTCTCAGTATTGCATCAACGTCCGCGATCTCGATCGGGCCATTGAGTTTTGGGAGGGAGTCGTTGGCATCCCGGTCCAGAGCCGCACGGACATTCCAAACGTCAAGGAAGCCGTGCTGCAGTCACCTGCCGGGGGGAGTCGGATGCAGCTCGCGCAACACCTCGACCAGCAGGGGCCGATCGACATGGGGACCGCGATGTGGAAGCTGTACGTCAACACAGACGACTGCGTCGCGCTCTACGACAAGGCGATCGCTGCGGGATGCGAGTCGGTGTCGCCGCCGAGCCGTCTTGAGCGCTGGCCTGTCACGATGGCCTACATCAAGGACTTCGACGGCTATCTGGTGGAACTCGTGGAGTACCACGAGGGCACACCCGCCGGCGTTCCGGACCCGAGGGACTACGGATGACGTTGTGGAAGGTGGCGCGGGAGAGAGCCGGCCATGTTTCGACCTGCAAAGCGACCTGATGCGATCATCGAGTGCAGGCAATCGGACGAGGTTGCTCTAGAAGCGAGGCAAGAAGTCGTGTCACAGAAAGGAAAGATGTCCCCAGGCGGAACAGTCGGTACCGGTACACCCATCACGGTCGACAGGGTATTGGCGACAGCGATGAAGATGATAGAGAACGACGGAGTCGAGGCATTCAGCATGCGCAAGCTCGCTGCCGAGCTCGGCGTGGGGACACCGACGGTGTATTGGCACGTCGGTAACCGGGATGAACTCTTCAACAGGTTGATCGAGGAGATCACCGATCAGTTCGGCAGGATCTCGCCCCGTGGCCGTACGCCGGCCGAGCGCATTGCATCGATTTCGAACGCTCTCCTGCGTGAGGTGCGGGCCCGCCCTCAGCTCATCGCGCTTTCGAAGACACAGGGTCGCGGCGAGGCCATCTTCACGAAGGCCCAGGCGGTGCTGGCCCACGAGCTGACCGCCAGCGGCCTGCACGGTGAAGAGGCAGCCTTTGCTGTCGCAACGGTTCTGTTTCATCTTGGCGGATTCATCGTGCTGGAAGATGCACTGTCACCCGACTACCGAGTGCGGGGGGCAGAGGTCTGGGCCCAACGGGACACCGAGATCGACGAGACCATGAGCACCAGCCTCCAACAGCAGGTCGATCTCGACCGGATCTTCCGGTTCACTCTCGATGCGATCGTCCAATCCATCCTCGGGAACCCGACGTCGTGCGGAGTCGGTGGCGGGTGACAGGCCACCCGTGTCGCCCGCTCCTGAATAACGCGGTCCGCTGTGTGCATGGTTTTCGGGTGTCATGACCCAGGGACGGCCATATCGCTCCCGTGGTCCGTGCCTATGATCGGCCGATGAACGGCGAAGCAACTGCCACGGCCATCGCTGTCACGGCACACGGACCGCACGATCCAACCGTGACCGAGGTTGTGCTCGTCCACGGCGCCATGGATCGCGCCAAGAGCTTTCGGCGCGTGGTGGATCACCTACCCGATCTCAGGATCATCGAGTATGACCGCCGTGGCTATGGTGAGTCGGTCCCGGCGGTGCCGCCGGCGTCCCTGGCCCAGCACGTGGACGATCTGCTGGACGTCATGGGCGATCGACCCACGACCGTCGTCGCCCACAGCTTTGGGTGCGTGGTCGTCGTCTCGGCAGCAATCTCGCACCCCGAACGATTCCGGGGACTTGGCCTGTGGGAGCCGCAGGTGCCGTGGATGGAATTCTGGCCGGGCTCGGTCAGGCGGGGTCTCGAGGCAATGGCGGCTGAGGTCGACACGGATGCCCTCGCGGAGCGGGTGTACGCATCGATGGTGGGTGAGGGGGCGTGGGGGCGCCTCCCTGAGGATCTGAAGGCGCGTCGGCGCGCGGAGGGAATGGCCTTTCAGTCCGACGTCGTCTCTGGCCTCACTGCACCCTTTCGCTGGGAGGACCTCAAGGTGCCCAGCCTGTTCGGTGTGGGGCTGCAGACGTGGCCCTTCGCCCAGGAGGCCGCCACCAGGTTGGCCGACTCGCAGGGAGCCGACTTGTTTACCATCGCGGGCGCCGCCCACAGCGCGCATGTCAGCCACCCGGAGCAATTTGCGCAATTCGTGCGCCGCAGCACGTCAATCGGTGAGGAGCTGACCACGCTCAACAAGGACGCAATCGAGCAAGGAGACCCAGTATGACTGACGCAAGC
>JBEKVF010000149.1:0-6319 GCA_049514295.1 Acidimicrobiales bacterium | reverse complement strand
GCGGCCGAGGCGGTGGGTGTCATGGCGGCCTGCACGGACGCCGCCGTGGGCTACGCCAAGGAGCGGGTGCAGTTCGGGCGGACGATCGGGACCTTCCAGGCGGTCAAGCACCACTGTGCGGACATGCTGGTGGCGGCGGAGCTGGCGACTGCGGCCGTCTGGGACGCCGCCCGGGCGTCGGGGGACTCGGCGGAGGAGTTCGATCTGGTCGCCGCCATGGCGGCGCAGCTGGCCTTCGGCCCGGTGGTGCACAGCGCCCAGATGAACATCCAGGTGCACGGGGGCATCGGGTTCACCTGGGAGCACGACGGGCATCTGTTCCTGCGCCGGGCACTCGTGCTGAACGCTCTGCTCGGGTCGCCCGACGACGCCGAGGACGTGACGGCCCAGGCGGCCCGGGGGACCGCGCGCGAGGTCTCGCTGGACCTCCCTCCCGAGGCGGAGGTGATCCGAGCCGAGGTGCGCGTGGAGGCCGAGCGGATCGGCGCGTTGCAGGGCACGGCGCAGCGCAGGGCGCTGGTGGAGGCGGGGTTGATGGTCCCGCACTGGCCCCGGCCCTGGGGCCGCGAAGCGGGGGCGGTCGAGCAGATCGTGATCGATGAGGAGCTGCGCGGGGCCGGCGTGAAGGTGCCGGGTCTCGGCATCACCGGTTGGAACATCATGACGGTGAACCAGTATGCGACACCCGACCAGGTGGAGCGCTGGGTCTTCAAGACGCTCATGGGTGAGTACGTCTGGTGCCAGCTGTTCAGCGAGCCCGATGCCGGCTCCGATGCGGCGGCGGTCAAGACCAGGGGGACCCGCGTCGACGGCGGCTGGAAGGTCAACGGGCAGAAGGTGTGGACGAGTGGCGCCCAGTACTGCCACCTCGGGCTCGCCACGGTGCGGACCGACCCCGAAGCACCGAAGCATGCCGGCATCACCACAATGGTGATCGACATGCACGCGCCTGGGGTCGAAGTGCGGCCGCTGCGCCAGATCACCGGGAGCGCCGATTTCAACGAGGTCTTCTTCAACGATGTGTTCGTGCCCGACGACGACGTCGTGGGGACACCGGATGACGGCTGGACGGTGGCGCGCTCGACGCTCGGCAACGAGCGGGTCTCCATCGGTGGCGGCGTCGGCAGCATCTTCCCGCCCATGGACCTGATGGCGCTACTCAAGCGCGGCGGCGACCGGGTACCCGGTGCTCGGGAGCGCATCGGCGCCATCCTCACCAAGGACCACGCGCTGAAGGTGCTCAACCTTCGCCGGGCGCAGCGGGCGGTGATCGGCACGGGACCCGGGCCCGAAGGCAACGTGACGAAGCTGGTGCTCGCCGAGCACGGCCACGACCGGGCCCGGCTGCAGGCCGACCTCGTCGGCCCGTCGACCGCGTTCCTCGACGGCGAGGACGCCTTGGCCGGGTACTCGCAACTCGCCACGCGGGCCATGTCGATCGCGGGCGGGACGTCCGAGATCACCCGCAACCAGATTGCCGAGCGGATCCTCGGACTGCCTCGGGACCCGCTGATCAAGTAGGACGGCGTGCCACCCCGGCCGGCGGATCTGCGGGACCGGTACCACAATGTCGGCGGTGGTGGGATTGAGATCGAGGCGGTGGGCGTCGAACCCGCCGGATTCTGGGCCTGGGTGCGCGGCATCGTCTAGGAGTGGCCGGCCCTCATGAAGGTGCTCGCGGTCCAGGCCAGCTGCTAAGGCCAAGCCACGCGATGGCAACCGTCCTGCGACGTCCGCGTGACGTGGCGCGTTTACGGTGCAAGAAGGGCGCCGGTTGGGGGACCGGCATGAGGGGGGAGCGGTGCAGGCGAGCGTCCAGGCCGTCGAGACACGCACGGTGCCGACGGCCGGCGCCGCCTCTGCTCGCCCGGGGCGGCTCGCTTCGCGCCCGTCACGTCCCCGCATGTCACCACGGGCCATCGAGCTCGTCGGCCTGGCCCTCGGCATCGGGTTCATCACGGCCGTCGCGCTGGGCCGAGAGCTGTCCAACGACGAGTTCTGGCAGCTGGCGGCGGGGCAGTGGATGCTCGCCCACCACTCCATCATGGGGCTGGATCCCTTCAGCTACACGGAGTCACACCGCCGCTGGGTCACCGACGAATGGGGTTCCGAGATCGCTTTGGCCGAGCTCTTCCGGGCCTTCGGCGCCGCGGCCTCCAACGTCTACGCCATCGTGCTGGGCGCGCTGTGCCTGCTGGCGAGCGCGGCCTACGCCCGCGCCCTCGGAGCCCGGGGTGGACGGGTGGCGGCCATCGTCCTATTGCTGGCGGTGGGCATCGCCGGCGTCGTGGCGGGCGACCGGGGACTGGACTTCTCGCTGGTGTGGCTACCGCTCGAATTGCTGGTGCTCACGAAGGCGCGGGCCAACCCACGGTGGCTGCTTGTGCTCCCGCTGCTGTGCGTGGCGTGGGTCAATACGCACGGATCGATCCTGATCGGGCTCCTCGTTCTGGGCGTCGAGCTGGCGTGGTCGCTGGCGCCGGCCCGGTTGGTCGAGCGGCTCGGCGGCGTGCGCCAGTCGCCGTACACGGGTCCTCTTGCACTGACGATGCTGGGCAGCCTGATCGCCTCGTGCATCACCCCCTACGGCCCGGGGTTGCTCGCCTACGACGTCGACGTGGCGCGCAACCCCCAGATCGCCCAGTACATCGACGAGTGGAACTCGCCCGACTTCCATTCGCTCATGACGCTCCTCGTCTTCTGTGTGCCACTCGCCGTGCTGGTGGCGTGCGTGCGCACCCGGCGGATACCCCTCCTCGAGGGGACGCTGGGCGTGCTGCTCTTCGTCGAGGCGCTCCGGACCCAGCGCCTGGTGGTCTACCTGATGGTCGTCGCCGTGGGGCTGGCCGCGAGCCTCCCTGCCCGACACCCGTGGGGGACCGTCGCGCGCCGGTGGGTGGGTGGGGGACTCGTCGTGTTCGCCATCGTCATCCTGGCCGCCCCGGCGGTGCCGGCGGGGACGGTGTCACCGACGCTGCCGGTGCAGGCCTTCGACTACCTGGGTACCCATCACGGGCGCATCTTCACGGAGTACACGTGGGGTGACTATTCGATCGCCCGCCACCGGGCAACGTTCGTCGACGGGCGCACGGACCTCTTCGAGGGACACGTGCTCACCGAGTTCTTCGACGTGACCAATGTCACGACGGACCCCGACCCGGTGCTCTCGGCCTACCACGTCTCCTACATCGTGTGGGCACCGCACACCGCACTCTCGGAGTACCTCTCCCACGACCCGAGGTGGCACGTCGTGGACCGGTCCGCGGTGGCCGAGGTGTTCGCCCGGCGGTAGATCCGGCTCAGCGCAGGATCGCCTCCACGCCCCGGATGTCGCCGTCCTCGTCGGACCAGATCTCCATGGAGCGGTAGCCGATCCGCTCCATGACTGGCCGGAGGGCGTCGGCCTGCTCTCCGCCGAGCTCCAGCAGCAGCACACCGCCTGAACGGAGGAAGCGGGGTGCCCCGGTCACGGCCCGGTGCAGGATGTCGGTGCCGTCGGGACCGCCGTCGTAGTGGGAGGCATCCTCGAAGCGGAGCGTGTCGCGCGGGAGCATCTGGAGTTCGGGGGTGGGGACATAGGGCACCACGGCCACGACGACGTCGATCCTGCCCTGCAGCGTCGGAGGCACACCGCTGAACAGGTCGCCCGGGTAGGCCTCGACGCCGTTGGCCCGGGCGCAGGCCACCGCGCGGGCGTCGATGTCAGTGGCGACGATGCGGGCAGTCGGGCGCTGGGCGCGCAGCGTGGCGGCAATGGCCCCCGACCCCGTGCACAGGTCGATGGCGGTGCCCCGCTCCGGGAGCCGGGCCGCGGCGCGTCGGACCAGTGGGAGACTCTGCCAGCGGGGGACGTAGACCCCCGGGTCGATCCGGACGGTGAGGTCGCCGAACTCCGTACGGCCCGTGATCCAGGCCAGGGGCTCGCCGGTCCGGCGCCGGTCGGCCAGCGACGTGAGCAGCGTGGCGTCGCCCCCGGCCACGGCGGCGAGTTCGGCAGCTTCCTCCTCGGCGGCCACGCAGCCGGCGCGGGCGAGCGAGTCCGCCAGCGCGGCGACCGCCTCCGGATCGGCGGGACCGGTCAGTCGAGCATCGCCCCGGCGATGCGGGGTCCCGACTCCGCATCGCCGTCGACGGCCTCGTCATCGGCACCCACCTGGGCATGGGCCGCTACCTGCGCCGGCGCGCGGTCAGTCAGGAACAGGGTCGGAATGAAGGCGAGGAGGATCGTGCCCACCGACCACCAGAAGGTATGGGCGAACGCGGCGGCAACCGGGTCGGCGACCTGCGGCGGCAGCTTGACGGTGGAGGAGATGACGCCGGCGCTGCCGCCGGCCTTGGCGGCTGCAGGCCCGAGGTTGGCCACGATCTGGCGCTCGAGCACGACGGCGAAGAGCGCCGTGGCTACCGAACCGCCCACCTGGCGCACGATGTTCATGGTCGTGCTGGCCTTGGGTATCTCGGCGTGGCTCAGGTCGAAGTAGGCGGCAGCGGTGACGGGCATCATCGAGAGGCCCAGCCCGAGGCCGCGCACAAAGAGCGTGACGGCCAGGAGCGCCTCGCTGGTCGAGGTGGTGACGAAGGCGAACGGGATCGTGGCCACCGCCATGAGCAGGACGCCGAACGGGACGATGCGGCGGGGCCCGAACCGGTCGGTGATGTTGCCGGCCCAGCGCATGATGCACGCCGCACCGATGCCCTGGGGCGCCATGAGCAGCCCAGCCACCCAGGCCTCCTGGCCCCGGGCGATCTGGTAGTAGAGAGGCAGTAGGAACATGGACCCGAACAGCGTGGCGCCCAACACGAAGATGCAGAGGTTGGCGATGGTGAAGTTGCGGTCCTTGAACAGGTGCAGCTCGAGCAGCGGGTTCTTGATGTGGAGCGCGTGGAAGATGAACCCGGTCATCAGCACGATGCCGATGGCGAAGCTGATGATGACGGAGGTGCTGGTGAAGCTGCCTGTGGTGCCCACCTCCGCCAGCGAGTACACCAGAGCGGCCAGTCCGGGGGAGAGCAGGCAGAACCCGAGGGTGTCGAAGGCGGACGGGAAGCGCTCGTCGGTATCCCACTTGGGCAGCCAGCGTTGGGACACCAGCAAGGTGACGATGCCGATCGGCACGTTGATGTAGAAGATCCAGCGCCAGCTGTAGTTGGAGACGATGAGTCCGCCGATGACCGGCCCCATGATCGGGCCCAGCACCATGGGCACGCCGATGATGCTCATGACGCGTCCCATGCGCTGCGGGCCCGCGGCACGGGCCAGGATCGACTGGCCGACCGGGAGCAGCATGCCGCCGCCGATGCCCTGGAGCACGCGGAAGACGATCAGCGAGTTCGCCGACCAGGCCATTCCGCACAGGCTCGAGCCGATGATGAAGAGGCTGAGCGAGGTCATCCAGATCAACTTCGCCCCGAAGCGGTCGACCGCCCATCCGGTGATGGGGATGACCATGGCCAGGGCCAGCAGGTAGCCGGTGGCCACCCACTGGATCGTGGTGACCGAGACGTGGAAGTCGCGCCCGAGCGTGGCCAGGGCCACCGCCACGATCGTGGTGTCGAGGATCGACATGATCGACCCCAGGACCACGACGGTAGAGGTCCGCCGGACTTCGGGTGTCAGGGTGAAGGCGTTGGCCTCGGAGCGTGCCATCGAATACTTAAGAATACTCAAAGGTATGGAGTTGTCAAAGAGTTTCCGCGGTGCGACAATCGGGTCATGGGTATGGCCGAGGAGGCCTTCGAGCGGCTGCGCCGCATCGCCTTCGAGGGTGAGCACGTCGAGCGGATGGCGGCGCTGGGCGTCCGCATGAAGCTCTCTCCGGGGGTGATCAAGACCCTGATGCGCCTTGCCAAGGCGGACGGCGTCTCCATGGGCGACATGGCCCGGGGGATCGGGTGCGACCCCTCCTACATCACCGCGCTCGTCGATGACCTCGACGAGCGCGGCCTGGCCCGCCGGGAGTCGGCGCCCTATGACCGGAGGGTCAAGATCATCGTACTGACCGACGCCGGCCGGGCACTGGCGGAGGAGATCGACGCCATCATGTCGGTCCCGCCGGCGGCACTGGCAGCGCTCTCGCAGCAGGAGTTGCGCCAGTTGCGAGATCTGCTGGACAAGGTGCTGGCGGCGACCGGCGAGGCGCCGATCGAGGTCCGCGGCACCGGCGTCACGGTGGGAGCGGCGACTTCGTCGTAGTCATCCTCTGTGGCCCCTGGCCCGGTAGCGTCGGTCCCGATGGTGACGGGAGAGCGGTGCCCGCTTCGACGTCGGGCCGGACCGGGCGCAGGGAATGCGGGGCCGTCGTGCCGGCGGTGAGCGTGG
>JBEKVF010000148.1:0-7260 GCA_049514295.1 Acidimicrobiales bacterium | reverse complement strand
CTCGATCAGCTCGTCCGGAGTGAGCTGTCCCTTCTCACGTCCGGCCGCGAGCGCGGCATCGAAGTCGACCTGCGAGACGCCGTCGGGAAGCGCGACATGCGCGATCGGTGCCAGTGACCCGTTCGTCGCGGGAGTCGCGACGGGCACATCGACCCCGTCGTCATCGATCGCGATTGCAGAATCCTCGCTCACCCTCGACCTGCCAAGTCCGTCACTCCTCAGAATCCCTCTCCACCAACCACGCTACCAACCGGTCGGCTGCATCGCGCCCGGAGGGCGATTCTTCGAGTTCGTCCAGCCAGTGCCGCACCTGCACGGTCTCGGCTGCCGAGGCCTGCCACGAGTCGTTGCCCGCGCGCGACCCGATCTCGACGTCGGCCAGCGCGCGCTTGGCCGCCGTGCGCAGGAGTACGGAGACCACGGAGTCGACCTGGCGCCCCAGTTCGGGGTCGTCCGACCTGGGCTCTTCGACTATGACGCGTCGCAACAGGCTTGCCACCTCCGGTGACGCGGACTCAACCGCCTCGTGCACGCTGTCGTTCTCCAAGAGCGCGACGAACGCCTGGCGTTGCACAGGGTCGGCGAACAGGACCGCGTGCACTCGATCAGCTACATCTTCGGGTCGGTGGACCGCCAACTTGAGCGCTTCGAGCCCCGGCCCTGGTCGGAGCGCTGCCGACACGGCCGCCACGCGGCCGTTCTCCTCGGGCGCGAAGTGTTCCCCGTCATCCTCGGGGTACTCCATCGGAGGGGGCTCGTCGCTGCGGGAACGGCCCCGGCGGGCCGGGCTCTCGGCGGGAGGATGCGCCCGCAGGTGGTCCAGCCGCTCGCGGAGACGGGCCGGGTCGACCCGGCAGAGGTCGGCCAGCTGCATCACGTACTGGTCGCGGACCAGGTCGTCCGGGTGCTCCGCCACCGCTGTGAGTGCCGCGTCCGCCGCACGCGCCCTGCCTTCCGCCGTCGTGAGATCGCCTCCCCCCAGCATACGGTCCACCCGGAACTGGAGGAACGGCCGGGCCTCCTTAATGGCGCCGGCGAGTGCCCCCGGGTCGGTGCGGGCCAGATCGCCGGGGTCACTGCCACCGGGCAGGTCCGCCACCACCACGTCGACCTCGTGCTTGCGCTCCCACTCGTAGACGCGGGAGGTCGCGCTCTGCCCCGCCGAGTCGGCGTCGTAAGCGAGCACGATGCGCTTGGCGAAGTTGCGCAGCAGCGTGAAGTGCTCCTCGGCCAGCGCGGTGCCACACGTCGCAACGGCCCACGGCACGCCGGCCTGGAAGCAGCCGATGACGTCCGTGTAGCCCTCGCACACAATGACCTCGCCCTGGGCGATGACCCCCTTCTTGGCCCAGTTGAGCGCGTAGAGCGTCCGGCGCTTCGAGTAGATCGGCGACTCCTGCGAGTTCTTGTACTTGGGCTCCGGCCGGTCGGGAGGCGCCTGCCCGGGCCGGGGCGGCAAAATGCGCCCGCCCAGGGCGACGGGGCGCCCGGAGGGATCGCAGATCGGGAACAGCACGCGGCCGCGGAAGAAGTCCTGCGCCCTGCCGCGGCGGTTGATGAAGCCGAGCCCCGAGTCGGACAGCACCTTCTCGGGAAGCTTCAGCGCCTTGGCCAGCGCGTCCCAGTCGTCGGGGGCCCATCCGAGACGGAACTGGCGCACGACGTCACCGTCGTAGCCGCGCGAGCGGAGGTAGTCGCGGGCCGGGCCGGCGTCGGGCGAGCGCAGCAGGCGCTCGTGGTACCACTCGACGGCGCGCGCCATCGCCTCGAGCAGCTCCGACCGGCGCTTGTGGTCGCGACCCATCTCCTGGTCCTCGTGCAGCGTGATGCCGGCCCGGTCGGCCAGCAGGCGCACCGCGTCCACGAAGTCGAGGTGCTCCATGGCGCGCACGAAGGTGATGGCGTCACCGGACTCCTGGCAGCCGAAGCAGTAGTAGAAGCCCTCCTCGGCGTTGACGCTGAACGACGGCGTCTTCTCGGTATGGAACGGGCACAGCCCGCTCCAGCGCCGGCCCACCTTCTTCAGCAGCGCGTGCTCGCTGATGAGGGCCACGATGTCGGTGGCCGCCCGGACCTGGGCGACTTCCTCGTCCGGTATGCCCACACCCTGACGGTACCGCGGCGATGTGCGTCCCGTGACTGGCCTACGGTTGCCCGATGGCGGTCACCGTCTACGGCGTCTGCGCCCTGACCTTCATGATGGGCATGTACGCCCTGGAGGCGCGCGGCAGGCGGTTCGTCCTGGCCTTCGCCCTCGGGTGCGCCCTGTCCAGCTCCTACGGCTTCCTCTCGGGCGCCTGGCCCTTCGGCGTCGTCGAGGCGATCTGGACCGTCATCGCGCTCCGGCGCTACGTGGTCGCCGGCCGCTCGGGGGAGCCGGCCGCCTAGTAGCGGCCTACCCCTTGGCGGGCGCCTTCTTCTCCTCGGCCTCCACCAGCACGGCCTGCGCGGCGGCGAGGCGGGCCACCGGGACCCGGAAGGGCGAGCAGCTCACGTAGTCGAGCCCGGCGTCGTAGAACATGGCGATGGAGGCGGGGTCGCCCCCGTGCTCCCCGCAGACGCCGACCTTGAGGTTCGGCTTGGTGGCCCGGCCCCGCGAGGTCCCGAGCCGCACCAGCTCGCCGACGCCGTCGAAGTCGACCACCTCGAAGGGGTTGCGCGGCAGGAGGCCGAGCTCCAGGTAGGCGTCCATCATCCGGCCCTCGACGTCGTCGCGGGAGAAGCCGAAGGTCATCTGGGTCAGGTCGTTGGTCCCGAAGGAGAAGAAGTCGGCCACCTCGGCGATCTCCTCGGCCCGCAGGGCGGCCCGGGGCGTCTCGATCATCGTCCCGATCGTCACCTCGAGCTTGCCCGCATTGGCGGCGCCCGCCCTGGCCGCCCCCCTGGACGGGCGCGGGGCGCGCTCCTTGTTGACGTCGGCCACCGCGTCCTCGACCCAGCCGCGCGCGAGGGCGAGCTCGGCCCGGGTCACCGTGAGCGGGATCATGATCTCGACGATCGGGTGCCCGCCGTCGGCCACCCGCTGGCGGGCGGCCTCCATCAGGGCGCGCACCTGCATGGCGTAGAGGCCGGGCTTGATCACCCCGAGCCGCACCCCGCGCGTCCCGAGCATCGGGTTGGACTCCTGCCAGGACAGCGCGGCCTCGTAGAGGCGCCGCTCCTCGGGGTTCAACCCGACGGTGGCGTCCTTGTGGGCCAGCTCCTCGGTGGAGGGCAGGAACTCGTGCAGCGGCGGGTCGAGCAGGCGCACGGTGACCGGCAGCCCGTCCATGGCGGCCAGGATGGCGATGAAGTCCTCGCGCTGGACGATGCGCAGCTCCTCGAGCGCGTCGGCCTCCTCGCTCGGCGAGTGGGCCAGGATCATGCGGCGCACCACCGGCAGGCGGTCCTCGCCGAGGAACATGTGCTCGGTGCGGCACAGCCCGATGCCCTCGGCGCCGAGCTTGCGCGCGTTGGCCGCGTCGTCGCCGGTGTCGGCGTTGGCGCGGACGGCCAGATGGCCCTTGCGGATGTCGTCGGCCCACGACAGAACGACGTCGAAGGCCGCCGGGGGCTTGGCCGCCGTCAGCGGCACCTGGCCTGCCACGACGATCCCCGCGCCGCCGTCGAGCGAGACCCAGTCGCCCTCGTAGAGCGTGACGTCGTGCACGGTGACCTGGTGGTCGCCCAGGCGCAGGACCTCGGCGCCGACGACGGCCGGCTTGCCCCAGCCCCGTGCCACGACGGCCGCGTGGCTCACCAGGCCGCCGCGGGCGGTCAGGATCCCCTCGGCGGCCAGCATGCCGTGCACGTCCTCGGGCGAGGTCTCGTTGCGGACCAGGATGACCTGCTCGCCGCGCGCCGCCGCCTCCGCCGCGTCGTCGGCGCTGAAGTAGATGCGCCCCACGGCGGCGCCGGGGCTGGCCCCGAGGCCCTTGGCCCACGTGGCGTAGCCCGAGCCGGCGAACTGCGGGTGCAGCACGGCGTCGAGGTGGTCCTCGGTGATGCGCGACACGGCCTCGGCCCTGGAGATCCCGAGGTCGCTCGGGCGCACCATGTCCACGGCCATCTTGAGGGCCGCCGCGCCGGTGCGCTTGCCCACCCGGGTCTGGAGCATCCAGAGCTTGCCCTGCTCGATGGTGAACTCGGTGTCGCACATGTCGCGGTAGTGCGCTTCGAGGCGGTCGAAGATCTTGAGCAGCTCGGCGTGGACCTTGGGGAACTGCTTCTTCAGCTCCGAGATCGGCTCGGTGTTGCGGATGCCGGCGACGACGTCCTCACCCTGCGCGTTGACCAGGAAGTCGCCGTAGGCGCCCTTGGCACCCGTGGCGGGGTCGCGGGTGAAGCCGACGCCCGTGCCCGAGTTGTCGTCGCGGTTGCCGAAGACCATGGCCTGCACGTTGACGGCGGTGCCGAGGTCGTGCGCGATGTGCTCGCGCTCGCGGTACGCGATGGCGCGGGGCCCGTTCCAGGAGCGGAACACGGCCTCAATGGCGCCGCGCAGCTGCTCGGCCGGCGCCTGGGGGAAGGGCTTGCCGGTGTGGCGCTCGACGATCTGCTGGTAGGAGTCGACGAGATAGCGCAACAGCTCGGTGGGGACCTTGGCGTCCGACGTCGTCCCGGCCAGCTCCTTGGCCGCCTCGAAGAGCGAGTCGAACTCCTCGCCGGGCAGCTCCAGGACGATGCGGGCGTACATGGCGATGAAGCGCCGGTACGAGTCGAAGGCGAAGCGCTCGTCACCGGTCTGCTTCGCCAGCCCCTCGACGGACTCGTCGTTGAGGCCCAGGTTGAGGACGGTGTCCATCATGCCGGGCATGGAGAACTTGGCACCGGAGCGCACGGAGACGAGCAGCGGGTCCGCGGCGTCGCCGATGGCCTTGCCCATGGCGGTCTCGAGCCCCGAGCGGGCCGACGCCACCTCGGCGTCGAGCCCCTTGGGCCACCCCGCTGCCATGTAGTCGCGGCAGGCGTCGGTCGAGATGGTGAACCCGGGCGGCACGGGGAGCTTCAGTACCGACGTCATCTCGGCCAGGTTGGCGCCCTTGCCACCGAGGAGGTCCTTGAGCTCCATCGGCGGGCGGGCGTGGCTGTGGTCGAAATCGAAGACGTACGGCATCGGGCCTCCTTGCCCTGGACGGGCGAACCGCGTCGCAGAGCGCGGTCACTGGGAACTCCCCTCCCAACCTGGGACGGGCCAACCCAGCCTACTTTCCCTCCGGGGACCCTTCGGGAGCGGCCGGACCACCGTGCGCACGACCCAGGGCCCCGCGTCCCTCGCCGTTGGCTCCGTAGACCTGGCGCTGGAAGACCTCTTTGGCCTGCCGCATGAAGTCGCGCACGACGGCCAGCTCGTCGGCCTTGAAGCGCTGGGCCACCTGGCGCATCTCCTCGGCGACCGGCTGCTGCAGTCCCTGGAGCCGCGCCCGGGCCTCGGGGACGATCTCGACCCACACCCGGCGGCGGTCCTCGGTGTCGCGGCGGCGTGTCACCATGCCCGCCCCCTCGAGCCGGTCGAGGATGAAGGTGATCGCCCCCGTGGTCAGCCCGCTCTCCTCGGCGAGCCGGCCCGCGGTCATCGGGCCGAGGCGGCCAATAAGGTCCAGGCAGCGCATGTCGGTCCTGCTCAGCTTCAGCTTCTTGGCCAGTCCCTCATCGAAGTCGCTCGCCGCGCCGAGGTATCCCATGATCTCGCTGCGCAGCTGTTGGGCGAGCTCGCTGCGTGACCATTGTCTTGACACTTAAGTAACTTTATCACTAAGTTTCTTTACCAATGACCAATTCTTCCACTCGCTCGCTCGCCGTCGAGGCGCACGACCTCGTGAAGGTCTTCCCCCGCGGCCACGTGCGGGCCCTCGACGGGGTCTCGCTCGAGGTGGAGGCCGGCACAGTGCTCGGGCTGCTCGGCCCGAACGGCGCCGGCAAGACCACCGTGGTGCGCATCCTCTCGACCATCCTCGGCCCCGACTCCGGGCGCGCCTCGGTGCTCGGCCACGACGTGGTCAAGGAAGCCGACACCGTACGGCACGTCATCGGCCTGGCCGGGCAGTACGCCGCGGTGGACGAGAACCTGACGGGCCGGGAGAACATCCAGATGGTGGGGCGCCTCTCCCACCTGAGCCGCAAGGTGTCGTCGCGCCGGGCCGACGAGCTGCTCGAGGACTTCGGGCTGACCGCTGCCGGTGACCGCGTGCTCAAGACCTACTCCGGCGGCATGCGCCGGCGCCTTGACCTGGCCGCCGCGCTGGTGGCCAATCGAGGACCTCGTCCGCGAGGGCACCACGGTCCTGCTGACCACGCAGTACCTCGAGGAGGCCGACCGGCTGGCCCGCGACATCGTGGTGATCGACCACGGGCGCGTCATCGCCGAGGGGACACCGGCCCAGCTCAAGGCCGACCTGGGGACGTCGGTGGTCTCCGTGACGCTAGGCGACCGGTACGCCGTGGCGCACGCGGTCGAGCTGGTCACTCCGTTCTCGGAGAAGCCGCCGGTGGTCGAGGACCTCGTGATCGAGCTCACGGTCACCGACGGCCCCAGAGCGGGAGCCGAGGTGCTGCGCGCCCTCGACGCCGCACAGGTCCCCATCGCCGGTCTGGCCCTGCGCGAGCCCAGCCTCGACGACGTGTTCCTGAACCTCACCGGCCACAAGACGACGATCGACGACGACGCCGACGACGAGGCGGCGACGCCGAAGCGGGGCCGGGGCCGGGCCCGCAAGAGCGACGTGGCCGACGGGAAGGACGCCGCATGACCACCACCACCATCACCGCACCGGTACGCCTCAGCCAGCCGAGTCATGGCAACCGCCTGTCGTGGGCCGTGTCCGACGTGATGACGATCACGTGGCGCAACCTCCTGGCGCTCACCCGGACGCCCGAGGCGCTCTTCTTCACCACGTTGCAGCCCATCATGTTCGTGCTGCTCTTCACCTACGTCTTCGGTGGGGCCATCCACGTCCCGGGCGGCCACTACATCCAGTACCTGATGCCGGGCATCTTCGTGCAGACGGTCATCTTCGGCGCCATGAGCACGGCAGCGGGGCTCTCCGAGGACCTGCACAAGGGACTGATCGAGCGGTTCCGTGCCCTGCCGATGAGCCGCGCCGCCGTGCTGGCCGGGCGCACGACCTCGGACGTGGTCCGCAACGTCTTCGTCGTGGTGTTGATCACGGCCGTCGGCTACGCCGTGGGCTTCCGCATCGGGACCAACGTCGCATACTTCATCTGCGGTGTGCTGCTGATCCTTCTCTTCGCCTACGCGCTGAGCTGGGGGTTCGCCTACAT
>JBEKVF010000147.1:0-6357 GCA_049514295.1 Acidimicrobiales bacterium | reverse complement strand
GGGCGATCCGAAGGCACGAGCCGTCAACGAGCGCGCGATCGCCAAGGCCGTCTCGGGGTCGGACACTTGCGGGCAGACCACGAGGAATTCATCCCCGCCGAGGCGCCCCACGACGTCGCCCGAGCGCACGGACGTGCAAATCCGAGACCCACTCTCGGGGCGCCCTACGAGGGGGCACGGGGAAATGGTAGGTCATCGGGCGATCTGAATCCCGGGGCGGCCCAGATCATCGTCATGGCTGGTTGGACGGTCTCCCGCGGCACCTTCCGGGGCCAATCCCGGTGGGCTGGGCACTGGCTTCAGGACCGCCCGCCCGCTTTTGGTTGTGGCGTGGCGCGCCGGGAATCTCCCCGTGAAATCCCCGCCCACTCGTACGAGACTTGCAAGGCGGGCAGGCACCTCTGCGCCGCGTTGTCAGACCCCTCACGACAAGGAATTCATCATGCACACCTTCATCACAGAGGTCCGCCAGACGCTCATTCCGAGCCGGACCGGTAAGGACGGCCCACTGCCGCCGTTGCTGGTGGCCATGACGCTCGTCACCGGTCTGGTCGATGCGTTCAGCTACCTGGTCCTCGGGCATGTCTTCGTGGCCAACATGACCGGAAACGTCGTCTTCTTGGGCTTCGCCCTGGCGGGCGCACCGGGCTTCTCCATTGGCGCATCGGTGGTCGCCTTGGCGTCGTTCTGCGTCGGCGCCCTCGTCGGCGGGCAGGCTGGGAAGAGATTTGGAGCGCATCGGGGCCGGCTGCTCAGCACGGCGACTGCCGTCGAAGCGGTCCTGCTCGGCGCCTCGGTCGTCCTGGCGTCGCTGAGCGGAACTCCCGTCACGGCCGGCTTTCGCTACGCGCTCATCTTCGTCCTCGCCACCGCCATGGGTGTCCAGAACGCCGCCGCCCGCCAAGTCGCGGTCCCCGACCTGACCACCACGGTCCTCACCTTGACCATCACCGGCATCGTCGCCGACAGCACGATTGTCGGCGGAAAGGGGTCGAGATCGGGACGGCGCCTCATCGCGATCGCCGCGATGCTCGTCGGTGCCCTCGTGGGTGCGGCGTGCGTCCTGCACATCCACATCGTCCTTGCCCTGGTGATCGCCCTGATCGTGCTCGTCGTCGTCGGCATGACCACCTTCGTGCTCGGGAAGTCGGAATCTGAGTGGGCCAAGGCCTGACGGTCATTCGGTGTAGGCGGGGCAGTGCGCCCGACGGGAATCGACCCCCGCGGTTCGGCCTAGGCTCCTCGTCGACGACGCGTCGAGAGATAGGAATGAACCATGGCCAATGAATGGGGACCGCTGGGAGCGCTTGCCGGCGAATGGGAGAGCGACAAGGGCGGACTCGACACCGCGTTCTCGCACTCCCAGGGCAAGGTGCTGGGCAGCCCGTACCTGGAGAAGTGCTCGATGAAGCCGTTCGGCCCGGTCGACAACGGGAACCAGCACCTCTACGGCCTCGACTACAAGAGCGCCATGTGGCGTGGTGACGAGGAGAACCCGTTCCACACCGAAGTGGGCTACTGGCTCTGGGACGCCGCGACGGGCGAGATCATGAAGGGCTTCGTCGTCCCGCGCGGCATCACGACCCTGGCCGGAGGCACCGCCGCCGCCGACGCGACCGAGTTCACCCTGAAGGCAGCGATGGGCGAGGCCCAGTACGGCATCGGCGAGAACACGTACCTGGCGAAGAACGCCAGCACCGTGAGCTACCAGGTGACGATCACCCTCGGTGAGGACAGCTGGTCCTACGACGAGGTCACCATCCTGAAGATGAAGGAGTTCGACGAGCCGTTCCCCCACACCGACCACAACACCCTGCGCCGGGTGGGCTGAGCCTGGGCCGTGCTCCCGCGGCGGAGCGTCAGTGGGTCCCCGTTCCTGCCATCTGCTGCTGCCCGAGTCGCACGATGAACGGCCAGATCCTCGACGCGAAGACGTCACCGCCGGTGAAGGTGAAGTGGATACCGTCGGACAGGCGTACCTGCTGGCCGTCCATGTACTCCTCGTACTGCCCACCCGGGCAGGCCATCGCGTTGAAGTCGAGGAGTGACGTGCCCGGGATGGAGGCGGCCACGTCACCGACGATGTGGTTGTAGATGGCCAGGCGGGCCCGTGAGTCCTCGGGCCAGGACTGGCCGTCGGGCTGCTCGCCCGTGTCGTAGCAGGGGGCCGTCAGCAGGACGACCGCGGCCCCGCCGGATCCGGCCAGGCGCACCGCGTCCGTGAGCTCGCGCCGGACGTAGGCGGCGTAGGTGGGATCCTCGATGTTGGTCCAGTGACCGTCGTAGGTGCGGTTCGAGACTTCCCACCGCCCGGCCAGGATCATCACGACGTTCGGATCGTCCTTGACGATGTCCGCCTTCCACAGAGCGGGCCACTGGGTCTGTGGTGGGGCCCCCAGGCACTGGACGGCCATGGGGGCATCCACACCCTTTTCCTGATACTCGGCACCGCTCGTGACCCCGCAGCCCAGGATGCCGCCGTTGAACGGCTCGATGCCGTAGTCACGGGCGTGCTCGTTGAGGCCGATGTCGAGGGTCAGGGCGGTGGAGTCGCCCACAACCAGTGCCCTGACGGGGGTGCCGGTGGCGGAAGCCGAGGTCGCCTTCGGTGCCGGCGGCGCTGCCACCGCGGGGATGTTGGTCGCCGCCACGAGCGCGACGACCGTGACCAGTACGGCCGCCGGCGTGACGGCCCACGTCCGCCAGCCGCGCAGAAGGTTCCCTTGTCGGATCGGCCGCTCGACCACGTAGAAGGAGGCCGTGGCGACCACCAGTGTGACGGCGACCCGCACGGCGAACAGCGGGTAAGCGGTGAGGCCCGTACGGGCATTGTCGATGTAGATGAACAGCGGGAAGTGCCAGAGGTACATGCCGTAGGAGATGCGACCCACGTAGCGCAGCGGCGCGACTGACAGACACCGCGCCAGGATGGAACTCTGGGAGCACACCACGCTGAACAGCACGGCGGTGGTGGCGAGGGCCGCCAGTAGGAAGCCACCGCGGTACGCAAAGGAGTCGTTGTAGGAGACGACGGTCCACAGCACCGCACTCACCGCAACGCCGGCCACTCCCACCGCGAGCGAGGCAGCTCGCCCGCGCACCGTCTGCACGGCCCATGCCGGATCGCCGCCGAGCGGACGGCGCACCCGGTCGGTCAGTGCCGGGAGGGGGCCCGCCCGGCGGCGGTGGTCTGCCCAGAGTGAGAGCGACGCCGCAAGCGCGGCGCCGACGAGCAGGGACTGGGCGCGGGTATCGGTGCCGTAATAGAGGCGATCGACATCACCGGGGGAGTAGAGAACGGCCATCTCGATCGACGATGCCAGCGCCCCCACGATGCACACCACGAGCAGGGCCCGTGTGCTCTTCCAGAGCCTGAACAGGCCGAGGACGACCAAGGGCCAGACCAGGTAGAACTGCTCCTCGACCGCGAGCGACCAGGTGTGGGTCAGCGGTGAGGTGAGTGCGGTCTGATTGAAGTAGTTCGAGCCGTTGGCGATGAAGTGCCAGTTGGCGAAGTAGAAGAGCGCAGAGAAGGCGTCACCGCGCAGGGTGGGGTACGTGCCCGCGGGAACCAGGAAGGCGGCGAAGAGGGCGACGCCGAGCAGCATGACCAACAGGGCGGGAAGAAGCCGACGGGCGCGTCGGGCCCAGAAGCGCCCGAGCCGGATCGTCGCCGATCGCTGCCATTCGGAGATCAGCAGCGAGGTGATGAGGAAGCCCGAGAGGGCGAAGAACGTGTCGAGGGAGTAGAACCCCCCCGACGTCAGGAAGACGCCGCCGTGGTACCCCATGATGACGACGATGGCGACGCCCCGGATCCCGTCGAGTGCTGGGATGTACGAGAGGTTCGGTCCCTGACGAGGCGCATCGGGGTCGACGGGGTACGTCGGAGTTCCCGGCTCTCCGCCTCCTCCGGTCACCGACGGCTCGGCTCGACACCGCGGTGCCGTGCCGTGGGACGGGCGGGGCTCATCAGGAGCAGTCTTGTCGGCGTACCGCGCAACGCGCCCGCGCCCCGGCAGACCGATTCGCTCCCTCCTTGAGCGCTGATCTGCGCTCGTGTGGGCACGCTCTTTTCACGAACCACAGATGGTACTCAAGGGGCCCCGAGCGCCGGCTCTTCTCAGCGACCACTCAGATCACGGCGGTCATGGCACCGGTCCGTGTTCGATCTGTGAGCCTGGGAAGTCCTCGGATCTATCGTTGGGCACCGTGACCATTCCCGAACATGCGTCGACTCGCTCTCAGGATCAGGGCCTCGAGACCACCACGGATGTGAGCGCGAGGCAAAGGCCGGGCCCGATGGAGGCCTTCGTCCGCCGGACGGACAAGTTCCAGCAAAGACACGATGTGCTCGGGTTTCCCTTTGCGGTCCTGCAGAAGTTCGGCAACGACCAGGCGGGCAGCAAGGCAGCGCTCATCGCGTACTACGGCCTCTTCGCCATATTCCCGCTGTTGATGCTTTTCACAACAATCCTCGGCTATGTCCTGCACGACAACGCCCAACTGCACAAGGACCTCGTTGACAGCGCTCTCGGGAGCTTCCCGATCATCGGCTCTCAGTTGCAATCGCAGGTCCACGGTCTGACCGGGAGCGCGCTCGCCGTCGTCATCGGCAGCCTGCTCCTCTTGTATGGGGCCATCGGCCTCGGACTGGCGACGCAGAGCGCAATGAACAAAGTGTGGAACATCCCCTACGTGCGCTGGCCGTCCCTCCCCATGCGCTATCTCCGAGGGTTTGCCGTCCTCGCCCTGCTCGCCGTCTCCACCGTTGGATCGACCGTGCTGACGGGGTTCGCGACCCTGGCGCAACACGGTGCGGTCTCCACCGCGCTCTTGTTGGTGGGGTCTCTCGCCGTGAACTTCGGGCTCATTCTCATCGCGTACATGGTGATGACCGCCGTGAAGTTCACGTGGCGTGACGTTGTCCTCGGCACGGCGTTGGCCACGGTGTTCTGGCAGGCGCTGCAGATCGTCGGGAGCTGGTACGTAGGTCGAGAGCTCCGACACGCGACCGAGACGTACGGCTTCTTCGGCATCGTCATCGTCCTGCTGGCCTGGATCTACCTGGGGGCTCAGTTCTTTCTTCTCGCCGCGGAGATCAACGTGGTCAAGCGGTACCGCCTCTGGCCGAGGTCCATCACCCAACCGCCGCTCACCGCTGCCGACAGGGCTGTCTTTGAGCGCCTGGCGCGGATGGAGGTCCGTCGGGGCGAGGTCGAAGTTCAGGTCGAGTTCACGCCGGACGCGGACTACGACCCACTGGAGCCGTCACCGGTTTCAGAGAGCGGGTCGGGCGACGAGTGAATGCAGACGGGCCAGGTGGTCAGGCCTGTCCCGATCAGGGCATGTCACGGCCGCGTGGAGTCTGACTCGGGTGGACCGCTGATCCAGGTACGCCCCGTACGGGGATCCGGTGGTCGGGACCGGCGTCGATCCGGTGACCTCACGCTTTTCAGAGCGTTGCATCGCCGCCGACCATCAAACGGCCCGGGTGGCCCACCACTCACAGGTGTACCGGAACCCATCTGGCGCCTCCGTCCGTCGTCATCGTCAGCGACGGGTAGCAATTGGCCGGTTCCGATTGCCCGACGGCGACCTTCGAAGGGCAGGCCGATGTTTGCGAAATGGCGATCCCCTCTTCATTGGACGAGAAGCTCACAGCGCTGACAGCCCCGGGCTCAAGCTCCGGCCTCGGGACACTCCACTTCCACTGTCGGCCTGCATCGGTGGTCACGTACAACCGCGAGCCCGTATAGAGCTTCCAGACGGACGGCGAGATGGCTGCGAATCTGAGACCCAACCCTGGTGCGGAGTATGGATTGGCCAGCGGGGGCATGGCTGGAGGGCGGTGCTGTGTCCACGTCACGCCAGCATCGTCCGTCGTGAAGATCGAGGTCTGACTGCTACGAGAGCTCATGGGGTTGCTCACGACGACGGCATCCTGGCTGCCGAAGAACGTGGGCAGGGAGTATTGGTTCTTCGCTGGAAGCCCAGACGTACGGGTCCAGGACTGCCCACCGTCGAACGTCCGGTAAAGCACTCCTCCTTGCGACGTGGTTACACCGCCGGGCCCAGAGGTCAGCCCTGTCATCTCCCACCCATCGAGCAAGCTCGTGAACTCGATCTGACGATCCGCCTGGGGGCCGCCGACGATGATCCCACCAAGGTCAGGCATCGTTCCGATCCTTGTCCAGGATGCGCCTCCATCATCGGTCGAGTAGAGGAACGATGGGCTCGTCGGTCCGGCCCCGATGCTTGCGTACCCGTGGACCGAATCGACGAAGCTCACGGACAGATTGGCCCCACACGCCTGTTCACAGCCAGGTAGTGCGACGAACGACCAGGAACGTCCAC
>JBEKVF010000146.1:0-6378 GCA_049514295.1 Acidimicrobiales bacterium | reverse complement strand
CGGGTTACGGGCGCGAGCTGTCCGAGCTCGGCCTCAAGGAGTTCGCCAACGCCAAGACAGTATGGATCGCCTGATCCGCGCGGGGATGGGGTGACCAGCACCACGTACCTCGACCACGCCGCCACCACGCCGCTGCGGGCCGAGGTGGCCGCCGCCATGGCCGAGGTCCACGCCGGCCCGCTCGGCAATCCGACCGGGAGCCACCCGCCGGCCCAACGGGCCCGGCGCCTCCTGGAGGAGGCGCGCGACGAGGTGGCCTCCTTCCTCGGCCGCGACCCCGGCGACATCGTCTTCACGTCGGGGGGCACCGAGTCCGCCAACCTGGCCGTCCTCGGGGTCGCCGAGGCGGCGCTGCGGGAGCGGGGTGAGGCCGTGCTGCTGTACTCGGCGGTCGAGCACCCGGCGGTGCGCGAGTCGGCGCGGGCCGCGGCGGCGGCCGGCATGGACGTGCGCGAGCTACCCGTCGACGGCCACGGCGTCGTGGACCTCGATGCCCTGGCGCGGGCGCTCTCCTCGCGCACCGCGCTGGTGGCGGTCATGACGGCCAACAACGAGACCGGCGTCGTCGAGCCGCTGGCCGACGTCGTCGAGGCGGTGCGGCGGCGCGCCCAGCGCGCGCACGTCTTCACCGACGCCGTCCAGGCCGCGCCCTGGCTCGACCTCGCCGAGGTCAGCGCCGGCGCCGACCTGGTGTCGCTCAGCGCCCACAAGGTCGGGGGCCCGGTCGGCACCGGGGCGCTGGCGGTGGGCCCGCAGGTGGCGCTCACGGCGCGCCAGAACGGCGGCGGGCAGGAGCGGGAGCGCCGCAGCGGGACCCAGGACGTCGTGGGCGCGGTGGGGCTGGCGGCCGCGCTGCGCCTGGTGGCCGCCGAGCGCGGTGCGGAGGCGCCACGGGTGGCGGCCCTGCGGGACCGTCTCGCTGAAGGGCTGCTGGCGGCGATCGAGGGGGCGCACCGCACCGTGCCGGCCGGGGTCGCCGTGCTGCCGGGGCATCTGCACCTGTGCCTGCCGGGGGTGGAGCGCGAGGAGCTGCTGGTGGCGCTCGGCGCCGAGGGGGTGTGCGTCTCGGGCGGCTCGTCGTGTGCCAGCGGGGCCCTCGAGCCCAGCCCCGTGCTCGCCGCCATGGGCGTCGCGCCCGGGCTGGCCGCCGGCGCCGTCCGGCTGACACTGGGGTACGGCACGACCGATGCGGACGTGGACGGCGCGCTCGCCGTGGTGCCCGCCGTGGTGGCTGCGCTGCGTCGTTGAGGACTGAGCGCCGGTGGCACACTGGTCCCATGCGGGTGCTCGTTGCCATGTCGGGAGGCGTCGACTCCTCGGTCGCAGCGGCGCTGCTGGTGGAGCGGGGCCATGAGGTGGTCGGGGCGACGCTCAAGCTGTGGGGCGGCCCCTCGGACTCGGGCTGCTGCTCCGTGGCGGACGTCGACGACGCCCGTCGGGTGTCCCAGCAGCTGGGCATCGACCACCACGTGTTCAACCTGACCGAGGAGTTCGACCGCCACGTCGTCGCGCCCTACGTCGGGGAGCACGCGCGGGGGCGGACGCCGAACCCGTGCATCGAGTGCAACCGCTCCATGAAGTTCGACCGGCTGCTCGGGCGGTCCGAGCGACTCGGCTTCGACCGCCTGGCCACGGGGCACCACGCCCGGGTGTCTGAGGACGGGGGCGGAGGCGATGGCGGGGGCGACAGCGTCTGGCGCCTGCGCCGGGGCGCTGACGCGGCCAAGGACCAGTCCTACGTGCTCTCGATGCTGGGCCAGGACGCGCTGGCCCGGGTGCTGTTCCCGGTCGGGGACATGACCAAGGACGAGGTGCGGGCCCACGCCCGGCGGCTCGGGCTGCGCACCGCCGCCAAGCCGGACAGCCAGGACGTGTGCTTCATTCGAGACGCGGAGGGCCGTCAGGGATTCCTGTCCCGCCGGATGGAGATGCACCCGGCCGACGTCGTGGACAGCGCCGGCCGGCCCGCAGGCTCGGTCGAGGCCGTCGAGCTGGTCACCGTCGGCCAGCGGCGCGGCATGGGGCACGCGAGCGACGGCACGCGGCGCTATGTCACCCACGTCGACGTGGCGGCGCGCCGGGTCACCGTCGGCAACGCGGCGGATGCGCTGCTTTCCTCGGTCGTCCTCGCCGCGCCGTCCCTGACCTGGGTGGACCGCCCGCCGGACCCCGGCGCGCGCGCCGTGGCGCAGGTGAGCGCCCACGGGCGGCCCGCCGCCTGCACCGTCGATCGGGTGGACAGGGCGGATGGGGCAGACAGGGCGGATCTGGAGGTGCGCTTCGACGCCCCGCAGCGGCCGATCGCGCCGGGCCAGACGGTGGCCCTCTACGACGCGCAGGACCCCGACGCCGTGCTTGGCGCGGGCATCGCAGCCTGACCGTGCCCGCCCAGCCTGAGGGCGCCGTCCCGGAGGAGGTGGCGGCGCGCGTCAAGGAGCTGCGCGCGCTCATCGCCCACAACAACGTGCTGTACCACACGCTCGACTCGCCGGAGATCCCCGACGCCGAGTACGACCTCCTGGTCCGTGAGCTGCGCGAGCTCGAGGAGGAGCACCCGTCGCTCGCCTCGCCCGACTCGCCCACCAACGCCGTCGGCGCCGCTCCGTCGGGCCTCTTCCAAGAGGTCCGCCACCGGGTCCCCATGATGAGCCTCGACAACGCGTTCGACGAGACCGAGCTGCGCGCCTGGTCCGAGCGCCTGCGCCGCCAGGACCCCTCGCTCGACCTCGAGGCGCTGGCGTTCTCCTGCGAGCCCAAGGTCGACGGCGTCGCCATGTCGCTCACCTACGAGCGCGGGCGCTTCGTGCAGGCGGCGACGCGGGGCGACGGCGTCACCGGCGAGGACGTGACGGCGAACGTGGCGACGGTGAAGGACGTGCCCAAGGAGCTGGCCAAGGTGGGAGGCCCCTACCCCGAGCTGCTCGAGGTCCGCGGCGAGATCTACATGCCGGTGGCCGAGTTCGAGGCGATGAACAAGCGCCAGGCCGACGCGGGGGAGCGCCTCTTCGTGAACCCGCGCAACTCCGCCGCCGGCGCGCTGCGCCAGAAGGACCCGAAGGTGACGGCCACCCGCCCCCTGTCCTTCTGGGCCTACCAGGTCGGCGTCGTGGGGCGCGCGCCGGCGAAGAGCAGCTGGCCGGCGGCGACGCAGACCGCCACGCTGGCCCGGCTGGCCAAGGCCGGCTTCCCGATCAGCCCGCAGGCCGGTCGGGTGAAGGGGACGGCCGAGGTGGTGGCCCGGTGCCACGAGCTCGCGGAGGAGCGGCACTCGCTGCCCTATGAGATCGACGGCGTGGTGACGAAGGTGGACGACCTGGCGCTGCACGACGTGCTGGGCGCCACGTCGCGGGCCCCAAGGTGGGCCATCGCATTCAAGTTCCCCCCCGAGGAGCGCACGACCAGGCTGATCGCCATTCACGTCTCCATCGGGCGCACGGGGCGGGCCACGCCGTTCGCGCAGCTCGAACCGGTCTTCGTGGGCGGCTCGACCGTCGGCGTGGCGACACTGCACAACGAGGACCAGGTGGCGTCCAAGGACGTCCGGCCCGGCGACCTGGTGATCGTGCGCAAGGCGGGCGACGTGATCCCCGAGGTGGTCGGCCCGGTCCGCGAAGGCCCCGGCGTGCCGAAGCGCCGCAAGCCGAAGTGGAAGTTCCCGACCACGTGCCCCTCGTGCGGACAGCCGTTGGTCCGCCTGCCGGGCGAGAGCGACACGTTCTGCACCAACATCGACTGCCCCGCCCAGCGCGTGCAGCGGATCGCCCACTACGCGTCGCGCTCGGCGATGGATATTGAGGGGCTGGGCGAGGAGCGCGTGGTCCAGCTGGTCGCGGCGGGGCTGGTCAATGACCCGGCCGACCTCTACCAGCTCGGCGTGGAGCAGCTGACCGGGTTGGAGAGGTTCGGGGAGATCTCGGCGCGCAACCTCGTCGGTGCCATGGGGGCGTCGAGGGGGCAGCCGTTGAGCCGGTTGCTCGTGGCGCTGGGGATCAGGCATCTCGGGCCGACCGGGGCACGGGCGATCGCCCGTGCGTTCGGCTCGCTGGACGCGATCCTCGCCGCCTCGGAGGCCGAGCTGGCGGCTGTCGACGGCGTGGGCGGCGTCATCGCCGCCAGCGTGGCCGAGTTCCTGGCCCAGCCCACCAACGAGGGGGTCGTCGGGCGGCTGCGTGAGGCGGGGGTCAACACGGAGGAACCGGGTGCCGCCGGTCCGGGGTCCGGCGGGGACGGGGCGGCGGCCACGCCCGCCCAGACCCTGACCGGGAAGGCGGTGGTGGTCACAGGAGCCGTGCCCGGTTACACGCGTGAGGGGGCCGAGGAGGCGATCGTGGCGCGGGGCGGCACGTCGCCGGGGAGCGTGTCGAAGAAGACCTTCGCGCTGGTGGTGGGGGATGCTCCGGGGGCCAGCAAGCTCAAGAAGGCCGAGGAGCTCGGTACCCCGGTTCTCGACGCGGCGTCCTTCGAGACGCTGTTGGAGACGGGAGAACTGGCGGGGTGACCTGGTGGGGAGGTGTCCACCGAACCTGTGGCGGACATCGGTAGCCTGAGTATGCCCCGATGCCCCTGATTTCTGATTCCATCGGCCGGGTCCTTGGGAAGCGGTACCGGCTGCTCTCCGCACTGGGCACCGGCGCTTCGGCCCACGTCTTCCTGGCCGAGGACGTGTCGCTGCAGCGCCACGTCGCGGTCAAGGTCCTCCAGCCCGCCCTGGCTTCCGACGAGGCGTTCCTGAAGCGCTTCCGCGCCGAGGCGCGCTCGGTGGCGTCCCTGAACCATCCGCACGTGCTGAGGGTCTTCGACTGGGGTGAGGACGCGGACGGGCCGTATCTGGTGCTGGAGTATCTCGGCGGGGGCTCGCTGCGTGATCTGCTCGACCGTGGGTCCTTGCTCTCGTACTCGCAGGCGGCCCAGCTGGGGACGGAGGTGGCGCAGGGGTTGGCCTATGCGCACGTCCGGGGGCTGGTGCACCGTGATATCAAGCCGGCCAACCTCCTATTCGACGAGGAGGGCCGGGTGCGGGTGGCCGACTTCGGCGTGGCCCGTGCCCTGGCCGAGGCGGCGTGGACCGAGCCGGCGGGGGCGATGGTGGGGACGGCGCGTTATATCTCGCCCGAGGCGGCCGAAGGCAAGCCGGTCGACGGGCGTGCTGACGTCTACTCGCTGGCGCTGGTCCTGTATGAGGCCGTGACGGGGACGGTGCCTTTCGTGACGGACACGACCATGGGCACGCTGGCCGCCCGCATCGGCCAGCCGTTGCCCCACGACGCGGCGCTCGGGCCGCTCGACGACGTCCTGGCCCGTGCGGCCGCTCCCGACGTGGCGGCCCGCCTGGACGCGGCCGGCCTGGCGGCCCGCCTGGGTGCCTTGGCCGCTGCGTTGCCGACGCCGGCGCCGTTGCCGCTGGTGATCCCTCATTTGGAGGCCGCCTCTCCGATCACCGGGTTCCGGGCCCCCGGGGTGCCCGAGCTGACCGACCCCGGGGGGGTGGCGGCCGCCGGCGCGACCACGTCCGCCACCGCGATCGCACCCAGCCTCAAAGACGCGCCGGTCGGGACGAGGGCGGGGCCGGGGGAGATCTTCGATGCCGAGCCCTACGGGGGCAAGGCCGGCGCCGCTTCCGGAGGCAAGGGCTCGACGCCGGCCCGGGCTCGCAGCCGGCGGCGCACGTGGTGGATCGTGGCCGCGATCGTCGCTGCGGTCCTCGTGGTCGGAGGGCTGGTGGCCGCCTTCGAGGCCAAGGTGTTCACGCCCTCGCACCCGACGCCTGCCCTGGTCAACCTGCCGTTGACCCAGGCCCGGGCGGACGTGGCCAAGGTCCATATGAACCTGAAGATGGGGGCTCCCGTGAAGTCGATCACGGTGGGCGCCGGCTCGGTGGTCTCCCAGACGCCGGTCGCGGGGACGAGCCTCAAGGAGGGGTCGACGGTCACCGTCGTGGTCTCCGACGGGAAGCCCGACGTGAGCGTCCCCGTCCTGAACGGTATGACCTGTGCCCAGGCGACGACGGCGCTGCAAGGGGCGCACTTCGGAGCGGTCTGTGCGCCGGGGGCCTACAGCAACACCGTGCCGGCCGGTGTGCTGGTGCTGTGGTCGCTCGGGTCCACGGCCAACCCGGCCAAGGCGCCCTACGGGAGCGCCATCACGCTCGTCCCGTCGCTCGGCCATCAACCGGCGACGGTCCCGAGCATCCCGACCACGTACAGCTTCGCCCAGGCCCAGGCCGCGCTGCAGGCGGTGGGGCTGACCGCCACCCAGGCCAACCAGTCCTCCGCCACGGTGGCGTCGGGTGACGTGATCTCTACGACCCCGGCGAGTGGGGCCCAGGCGCCCTATGGGTCGGCCGTGACGGTCACCGTGTCGACCGGCCCGCCGACCACC
>JBEKVF010000145.1:0-6402 GCA_049514295.1 Acidimicrobiales bacterium | reverse complement strand
GACAGCCCCGCTCAATCCCGACGTGGCCGCGGAGCGGTCCTCCCGCTCGGAGACCGACCTCGAGGAACTGGCCCGGATCCTCTTCGACCTGCACGACGCCGGCATGCGCCCCGACGAGATCCAGGTCCTCTACGCCCACCACGTCCTGGGGTACTCCATCGCCGAACTGGCCACCATGACCGGACGCGACCGCCGCGCCCTCTACGCCCGCCGGGACCGGGGCCAGCGGCGCCTCTGCGCCTGACCGCACCGGTGCGGGCGGCGTGACGCGTGCGTATGGTGTGCCCGTGGTTGGTGGAGGGTCCGACACCACCGAGAGGCTGCGCTCACGGGTGGCTCGGGGCCGTCCCAACTGGTGGGTGATCCTCGCGGTGTCGTTGGCGCTCATGGCACTCCTCGTGGCGACCTCGGGGAGCACACCGCATCGGCCTGGGCATGGCGGCGGACAGGCCGATGCCGCGGCGCGCGACCTCCGGCCGGCCGGCGCCGCGCCCGTCGCGGGCACGCGCTCGAGCACTTCGCCTGCGCCCGCGACCACGACGACCACGACGACGACGACGGTCCCGAAATCGGCGCCGTCCGCCTCTGCCACGTCCGGCACCTCCCTCGTCTCCGCGCATGCACTCGGCACCGGCGCCGGTACGCCGACGACGACCGTCCCGAGCGTCACCACGACGACCCTGCCGCCGACCACCACCACCACGACGATCCCGACCTCGTCGCAGGCGGCCGATCGGATGCAGACGCAGGGCTACCTCGACCCGCCTCTGCAGTCGTCCAACGGGTACGGGTTCACCGGGACCGGGGCGATGCAGATCTCAGTGCTCTGGTCGGGGACGACGTACCTCACCATGACGGTCAGCTGCCCGAGCGGCAGTCAGAGCGTCGGCGGGACCTCGGCCATGGAGGCGTCCCTCGCCGATACGAGCGGGAGCTGCCAGGCAACGGTCAGCGAGCCGTCGTCGGAGTCGGTGGCGCTCACCTACACGATCACGATCGGCCCCGCCGGTGGATAGCCAGGACGCCCCGACGCTCCTCCGGAGGGCCCTCGACGTCGCCGCTGCGGCACTCGCCGCCGTGCTGGCCTTCACGGCCGTCCCGGCCGTGCTCGTCCTGGTGGTCGGCAATCCGCTCTCGGGCGGGCTGGGGCACACCTGGCGGCCTGTTCCTCGCGACACGCTCTGTGTGCTCGCGGTGGCGGCATGGGTGGCATGGGCGGCCTGCTGCGCCCAGCTCGTGCGCGCCGTGGTCGCGCACGTGCGCAGCGGCGACGTCAGCGCGCGGGAGGACGCCTCGGTGATGGACCGGATCGCGGCGCGGATCGCCGTCGGCGTCATCGCGCTGACTACTGTCGGGGCTCCACTCGCCCTCTCGTCCGGCGCCGGTGCCAGTGCGCCGACGACGAGCCGGACCGCTGGCGTCGCCCTGTCTGCGGTGCACACGACGGCGGCCTCCCTCGGGACCCTCGCCGCGGCATCGCATGCGGTGCAGCCGGGCGACACGGTCTGGAGCATCGCGGAGGAGCGTCTGGCCGACGGCGCCGACTGGACGGCGATCGCCGCACTCAACCTCGGGCGCGACATGGACGGCGGCACGCGGTTCGTCGACCCCGACCACATCCGGGCGGGGTGGCACCTGCGCCTTCCCCCCGCCGCGGCTGCGGCGGACGAGAGGGCGTCACCTGAGGGGCATCCCCGTGCCGGCACGTCGCGCTCCGGCGAACGCCTGCCGGAACTGGTCGCACTCGGCATCGGTTCCCTCGCCTGTGCCGCGCTGGCCCGGCGAGCCCGGATGCGGCGGCGGATCGATCCTTTCACCGGTGATCTCGATCTCGGACCGAGGGCGTCGGACGAGGCGGTCGACGTGGCCGCGCTCCTGCACCGCTTCGCGGAGGTCCCGGCACTGCACTCGTTCGAGGCGGCCAACTGCCTGCTGGGAAGGTCGCTGCAGGGCGACCCCGCCGGGGCCGGGGTCCGGGCCATCTGCGTCTCTCCGTCCGGCGTCACGTTCTGGCTCACCGAGCCCCGGGCCGACGCGCCCGACGGGTTCGTGCCGTTGTGCGGCGGCACGGCGTGGCACGTGGACCACGCGGCACTCGGGCACGAGGAGACCTCGTCCCCCTACGTCCCGATCGCCCTCCCCGTCGGTGACGACGAGGAGGGCACCTGGCTGGTTGCGCTCGGACCGGGAGACGTGCTGCCGCTCCTCGGCGAGTCGGCGCCCGCGCTGGCGCGGTCCGCGCTGGCGGCGGCGAACGCATGGGCCTGGTCGGACTCGGTGCTGGTGACCGACGACCCGGATGACCCGGAGCTCCGTACGCCAGGGACCGCGGATCCGCTCGGCGCGCGACACCGCCTCTTCTTCGGCGACCCCGGATCCCTGTCCCCGCAGGTGGCGCGTCAGAGCGCCGTGGTCACCACCGCGACGGTCGCCGCCAGCGACCTGACGGTGCTGGTCGACCGCCAGGGCGCCACCCTCCACCCGATGGGTCGAGTCGTGCGGCCGCACCTCCAGTCGGTCGAGACGGCCCGGCAGATTCAGGAGCTCGTGGCGCCACCCGAGGGCCGCGACCCCGAGCCGCCCGTCGTCACCGCGGTCCTGGAGCCCGCTCTTGGCGTGCGCGAGGGCACGGCGGCACTGGCACCGGGGCCCGTTGACGTGCGGCTGCTGACCATGACCCCCCGCCTGGACGGGCTCCGTGAGGACCTCCCTCCCAATCGCGCCCGGCGGGCGGTCGAGCTCGTCGCCTACCTTGCCCTGCACCAGCCTGACGTGATCACCGGCGACCGGCTGCGCACGCGCGTGCTCGGGTCATCCGACGCCGATGCAGCGTCCAAGACGCTGTTCAATACGGCCCACGCGGCGCGTCGGGCGATGGGCGTCGACGAGCACGGCGCTCCCCTGTTCCCCGCCGGCTCCCGCAACGGTCTGTATCAGGTCAGGCCCCAGGTGACCGTCGACGTGCACCGGGCGACCGCACTCGCCGAGACGGGGAGGTCGCAGGCCGATCCCGATCTGGCCATCGCGCACTACCGCGCCGCGCTCCATCTGGTCGAGGGCGAGCCGCTGGCCAACGCGCTGTCGGGCTACTCGTGGTGGGAGGCCGAGGGCCATGGGGGGCGCATCGCCGCAGTGCTCGTGGATGCCGCCTGTTCCATGGCGGCGCTGGCGTCCGACGCCGGGCACTTCGACCTGGCCCGGTGGGGTCTCGAGCGGGCACGCATGGTCGAGCCCTACAGCGAGGCGCTCTCCCGCGCCGCCATGCAGCTCGCAGCCGCCGAGGGGGACGCGGACAGGCTCCGCCTCGAGTGGCGAGAGTGCCAGCGCCGGGTCGACGCCCTGGACCCCGGCAGCTCGCCGTCGTCGCGCACCGAGTCCCTCTACGGCGAGCTCAGCCGCCGGGTCCTCGTCGGCGCGGGGGGCTCCGACGCGCTGCGGCCCCGCTACGCGCCGGTACCCGGTGACTGAGCGCGCGCCGCTTCCCCGTACGCCTCCACGACCTCCTCGAGACGCGCCACCCTGCTGCCCTTGACCAGCAGCGCGTCACCCGGCCCCATCGTCCGCAGCAGCGCGACGGCGTCGTCGGTGCCGGCCACCTGCGCCGGTCCGTAGAGACCGGTCTGGTAGCCGACGACCTCGATCCCGAGCTCCTCGGCGAGCACGGCCATGCGCCGGTGCTCGGCCTCGGTCTCGTCGCCGAGCTCGGCCATGAGGCCGAGGAGCGCCAGCTTCCTGCCGGCCCCCAGCGACGCGAGCGAGCGCAGCGCCGCCTCGGTCGAGGCCGGGTTGGCGTTGTAACAGTCCACGATCACGACCGGTCCGTTCGGGACGTGGTGCACCTCCATGCGCAGCGGGGAGCCCATCACCTCCGAGAGGGCGGAAACGACGCCGTCGAAGGGGACGCCGCACCACAGCGCCGCCGCGGCTGCCGCCAGGGCGTTCGGGACCTGCTGCACCCCGTGCAGGGCGAGCCGCACCTCCCCCTTGCCCCACGGCGTGGTGAGGCGGAATCTCGGACGGAGGTCGCCGTCGAGCACCACCTCCTCGGCCCGCACATCGGCGTCAGCGTCCACGGCGTAGCCGAGCACCGGACAGGGGCTGACGGACGCCATGCGGGCCACCCGGGGGTCGTCGTGGTTCAAGACGGCCACGCCCGACGCGGGCAGCGACGTCACGAGCTCGCTCTTCGCCCGCGCCACGGCCTCCAGGTCGCCGAAGTACTCCACATGCGCCATGGCGACGCTGGTCACGATGCCGACCTGGGGCCGGGCCACCCGGGCGAGGCGCGTGATGTGGCCGACGCCGCGGGCGCCCATCTCGAGCACGACCCACTGCGCGTCGTCGGGCGCGTTCAGGAGCGTGAGCGGGAGGCCGAGTTCGTTGTTGAAGGAGCGCTCGCTCGCCGCGGTCTGGAAGGCCGAGGCCAGGCAGTGGTGCACCAGGTCCTTGGTGGTCGTCTTGCCGACGGAGCCGGTGATCCCGACGACCCCTCCGACGCGGGCTCGCGCCAGCACGCCCAGGTCCATGAGCGCCGAGGAGGTGTCGGCCACGACCACGGCCGTCCCGCCCGCGGGCTCCTGCATGGTCAGGTAGGCCGCCACGCCGGCGTCGAGGGCCGCGGCGATGAACGCGTGCCCGTCCCGCTCGGCGACGATCGGGACGTAGAGCTGACCCGGCAGCGCCGTCCGAGAGTCGATGCTTGCCCCGTCGACGGTGACATCGGGCCCGACCAGCTCCCCGCCGAGCTGGGCTGCGAGTTCAGATGTGGAGAATCGCACGCATCACCCTCGTGGCCGATTGTATAGCCTCGGTCGATGCCAGATCCGGGTGAATTGGCGGTCGTCTACGGCGGCCCTTCGGCCGAACACGAGATCTCGTGCATCTCGGCCCGCCGGATCGTCAAGACCGCACTCGAGTCCGGGTTCGTGGTCAAGGCCATCGGGCTGACCCACGACAAGCGGTGGGTCGACGCCAACCGGGTCCTCGCCGATGTCGACGAGGTCGATGCCCTCGACTCTCCGGACGACCTGCTCCACCACGACCGGACCGTCGAGCTCAGGCACCTCGACGAGGGCCTGCCGCGCGACGTGGTGGTGTTCCCGGCGTTGCACGGGCCGTTCGGTGAGGACGGCGTCATCCAGGGGCATCTGGAAGCGCTGAATGTCCCCTACGTCGGTGCGGGAGTGCTCTCGTCGGCCATCTGCATGGACAAGGGCATTTCGAAATCCGTCCTGCACGACCACCGTCTGCCGGTGGCGGCGTGGCGGCTGGTGTCCCGGTCCTCGTGGTCGGCCGAGATCATGAAAGAGGCGGTCGGAGCGCTCGGCCTGCCCGTCTTCGTGAAGCCGGCCAACCTCGGATCGTCCATCGGGGTCGCCAAGGTGTCCGACGTCGCCGCGCTGGGCGATGCGGTGCTCTCCGCCTTCGAGTTCGACGACCACGTGATCCTCGAGGAGTTCATCCGCGGCCGTGAGCTCGAGCTGGCGCTGATGGGCAACGAGGACGTCCGGGTGTCGAAGGCCGGCGAGATCATCACCAGCCGCGAGTTCTACGACTACGACGACAAGTACGTGCTGGGTGCGGCGAAGACGATCGCGCCCACCGACCTGACGGACGCGCAGCTGGCCCACGCCCAGCGTGTCGCGTCAGACGCCTACCGGGCCCTCCGGGTCGAGGGGCTGGCCCGCATCGACCTCTTCCTCGCCGATGACGACGAGATCGTGGTGAACGAGGTGAACACCATGCCCGGCTTCACCCCCATCTCCATGTTCCCCATGCTGTGGGAAGCCGAGGGACTGCCGTTCCGGGCCGTCGTGGAGGAACTGGTCACCCTGGCCCGGGCCCGGCACGCCCGCCGGCGCCTGCTCCGCACCCACCGGGCACCCTAGGTTCAGCGGCCCGGGCGGCGCCGCGGCCGGGCGGCGCGGCGCGCCGCCTCCCTTTCCCGCACGCCGGGGAGGACCCGCAGCACGTAGAAGGCGCTCATGGCCGCGACAACGAGGATGATGACGAGCGGTGCCGGGTTGAACCTGGTCTGCACGGACACGGACGCGGTGAGCGCGAGCAGGCCGAAGAGGACCACCCCGATCGGGCCGAGGACGGCGAGGCCGCGCATGCGGAAGGGGCGGGGCGTGTCGGGTTGGCGCCTCCGGAGGCGCAGCGCGCAGAAGCCCGCCACGCCGTAGATCATCGCCTCGAGCGCCGCCCCGGTGGCGACGAGCACCTGCCAGGCGTGGGTCACCGCAACAAGCAGCGCGACGACCGCGGAGACGACGCCGAGGGTCACGACCGGCACCCACGGCACGGCACGGTCGTTGAGATGGGCCAGTTGCCGGGGCAGCGAGCCCTCGCGGGCCGTGCCGTAGATGAACCGCGAGGCGGTGATGAAGCCACCGTTGAACG
>JBEKVF010000144.1:0-6440 GCA_049514295.1 Acidimicrobiales bacterium | reverse complement strand
CGGCCGAGGTCCGCTACGAGCTCGAGGGTGGCGCGACGAGGTGTGTCCGTATTCAGACCATCGGCGGCATGATCGGTGTCACCGCCCAGCGGTACGGCTGGGAGTCGGTGGGCGACGTCAGCGTCGACGGCGAGCCGGGCGGTTGGGGCTTCCTCGAGACGAACCTCAACGCCCGCAACGGCCAGGGCCCGCCCGCCTTCGTCCTGGCCGATGCCCTGACCAACGGCGTGACGCGACCGGCGCCGTGACGCGGACGTCGGCCCCAGCTCGCGCCTCATGAGGCAGCCGTCCGACGACCGGGCGCTCTACCTGCGCCAGCTGCGCGCCACCGTCACCAGCACCTTCCTGCCGGAGCTCACCAGTGCGACGGCAGTCGACGCGGCGGGGCTCGTGGACCGGATCCTCGCTGAGCTCATCGTCGAGGAGGAGGGCGCCGACGCACTGAGCCAGCAGTTCGGTGCCGAGTTCGAGGCGCTCATGCAGGGAACCCGCACCGACACCGACACCGTCACGCCCGAGCGCTTCGGTGAGCTCCGCCGCCAGGCCGCCGAGGTCGTGGCCGAGCGGGCCGCCAGCGACGTCGCCGCGGACCGGGAGCTGTGCCGACGGCTCGTCGACGTCGAGCACCGCTTCCTCGAGCGGGTCGACGAGCTCCGTCGCGCCGTGCTCGTCGAACACCTCGACGCCGACGCAGCGACCTCGTCGACCGAATGCTCGCTGTCGAGGGAACAGCTGACCGACTATCTCCGCCGCACGCTTCCCGCCTCGCCCGAGCTGGTGGTGACCACCATGGAGGTCATCCCCGGCGGCCGCTCCAAGGAGACCATCCTCGTCTCGCTGACCGGCACCACCGAGCTCCCCGCCGAGATCATCGTCCGCAGGGACCGGCCGGTGGGCATCCTCCAGACGAGGGCCGCCGACGAGTTCGCCATCCTCCAGGCCGTGTACGCCCACGGCGGAGTCCCGGTCCCGCAGCCCTTCTTCGCTGACGAACTCGGGGCGGGCACGCTGCTCGTGATGGAGCGGGTCAGCGGCCACAAGGCGGGGGAGTACTTCCCGGACCTCGCCGCCCCGGCCGAGCACCGGCACGCCCTCGGGGAGCAGCTCGCCGCCGCCCTCGCCCACCTGCACGGCGTGCCGCTCGAGACCCTGGGGGCGTCGAGCCTCGACGTCAACGCCGCAGTGACCGAGGCGACCGTCACGGCAGCGGTCGAGGGGATGTCCGCCCGCATCGGCGAGCTCAGCGGACCGCCCATCGCCGCCGTCCCGCTGGCGCGCCAGTGGCTGCTCGACCACGTGGCCGACGTGGTGCCTTCCGGCCCGCTCCACCTCCTCCAGGGCGACGTCGGCCTGCACAACATGCTCGTCGACGGGGACCGCGTCACGGCGCTGGTCGACTGGGAGGCCGCAACCGTCGGCCCACCGGCCCGCGAGCTCGCCGCCGCCTGGCCCGCGGCCACCACGCTCATGGAGTGGGGGGAGTTCGTCGACGCGTACCGCGCCGCCGGCGGACCGCCGGAGGCGACGAACGAGCGGGCCGTCGCCTACTACCGGGTCTTCTTCGCCGTCGGCGCCTGCATGTCCAGCCGCACCGGCGGGCATTTCTTCCGCACCGGCGCCAAGCGCGACCTCGTGACCGCCCACTCGGGGCTCGACGCCCACTTCCGCGCCCAGCGCAACCTCGCCCGTACCCTGGAGGACGCCCTGGACGAGTGACGAGCCCGGGCTCGTCGGTCATGACAAGACCGTGGCGCGATACGACGAAGGTGCCGGTACGTGTCAGATGTGTTGCGGTACCTTGTCGCCCATCCTTTTGGTGTCCTCTTTCCTGGTCAGCGCGTTGGATCGGTTGCGGGCACGGACACCACATCCCGCCATGCCCGAGGAGGAGAGCGTGCACCCATCAGGTCGAACCGGTCGGTCCCGCGCTGCGCTGGCCCGCGCCGTCCTCGCCGTCGGCGTCCTCGGTGTCGTTTCGCTCGCCGTCCCGGGCATCGCCGGTGGCGCTTCGAGCGCCCTGGGCACGCCCCACCGCGCCACCGGGAGTCCCGTGACCCTCGGCATGATCAGCGACGGCGGGTCGGGCACCGTCGGCACGGCACCGCTGGTCGAGCAGGGGGCCAAGGCGGCCGTCGCCTATCAGAACGAGTACGGCGACGGCCTCGAAGGCCACAAGATCGACCTCTACATCTGCGAGAACCAGGAGACCCCGGCCGGCGGACAGGCCTGTGCGAACGACATGGTCCAGCATGGGGTCGCGGCGGTGATCGAGCCCTTCACGGGTCAGGGCCAGACCGAGGTGCCGACGGTTGTGAAGGCCGGCATCCCCTACATCTCGATGTCGGGCGGGTCGACTGCCGAGCTCACCACGCCGGGTGCCTTCGCGCTGCAGGGCGGCTTCCCCGCCATCCTCGGCGCCATGGCGATGCAGGCCAAGCAGGAGGGCTACAAGAAGGTTGCCCTCCTCGTTGCCAACGTGCCCTCCGTCGTTCAGGCCACGGAGGGTCTCGGCGGGATCGTCTTCAAGGCTGCGGGTGTCGACCTCCAGGTCGTGGCGGCCAACCCGGGGACGGCGGACATGACGCCGCAGCTGGAGTCGGCCGTGGCGGGGGGCGCCTCGGCGGTCGGGGAGGCCGGGGACGTGACGTTCTGCGGCTCGTTCCTCCAGGCCTACGCCGCGCTGAACCTCCACGTGCCCCGGTACGTGGTCGCTACCTGCCTCGACCCCAGCATCTTGAAGTCGCCGTCGCTCGACAAGGTCATGAAGGGCTCGTGGCTGGCGGGCGCCGGCACGGCGAATGCGGGCAACGACGCCCAATACGCGGCCATCGTGCACAAGTACGCGCCGAAGGTGAACCCAGATCCGAATGCGAGCGCGAACGACCTGGCCGGCATGCTGCCGGTGCTCTCGCTGGCGGCCATCATGAAGGGCTCTGCGCAGCCCGTCACCGCGGCGGGGATCCTCAAGCAGACCGAAGCGGCGACGGACGTGGTCCTTCCGATGTTCGGGAGCGTGACCTTCACCTGCAACGGGACCGCCATCCCGTTGCTCAAGTCCGTCTGCTCCTCGACGGCCGCCATCGGCGTGCTCGGCGGCGGGTACGGCGTCAGCCACATCAAGGTCTACGACCCGACGCCGCTGTTCTCGGGGTAGGACCGGTGCCCAGCCAGGGAATGCCCCAGGCCAGCGTCGTCGGTCGCTCGGCCTGCTCCAGGCACGCCCGGCTCCGCCAGGCCGACTCGGAGACCCCGGGGGTGAAGATTTATTTCAGGAGTGTTGCAGTACGTTGGCGACTGGAGGGGCTAAATGGTATCCTCTTTTTCCAGTCGAAGCCGGGGGGCTGCTACGGCTGGTCACCAGCACCGACGTCGCCCCCCTCATCCCCAAGGAGGAAACAGTGCTCAGAACAGGTGCGATAGGGCGGTCCCGCGGGAAGGCGAGAGGGGCCCTGGCGACCGGCTTGCTTGCGGCCGGCGTCATGACGGCAGCGACCGTGTCGACTGCCGTGGTCGGCATCGGCACAGCCGGCGCGAGCAGTGCGCTCGGCACCGCACATCCGGCCACACTGCCCGCGGTCACGATCGGTCTGATCAGCGACGGCGGAGGTAGTAGCTCCATCGGCACCGCCGCGCTTGTCGAGCAGGGCGCCAAGGCTGCGGTCGCGTACGAGAACCAGTATGGCGACGGGCTTGAGGGCCACAAGATCGACCTGTACATCTGCGAGAACCAGTCGACCCCGGCCGGTGGCCAGACCTGCGCCAACGACATGGTCCAGCACGGCGTGGTCGCGGTGGTCGAACCGTTCACCGGGCAGGGCCAGACCGAGGTGCCGACCATCGTCGGCGCCGGCATCCCCTACATCACGATCAGCGGAGCGTCCACGGCCGAGCTCACCTCGCCGGGCTCCTTCGCCATCGAGGGAGGCTTCCCGGCGTACCTCGGTGCCATGGCGCTGAGCGCCAAGCAGCACGGCCTCACGAAGGTTGCCTTCCTGGTGGACAACGTGCCGGCGGCCATCCAGGGCGCACAGGCCCTCGGCGGCATCGTCTTCAAGGCCGCCGGCGTGGGCTACACAGTGATCCCGGTGAACTCGGGCACGGCCGACATGAGCCCGCAGCTGCAGTCGGCCGTCTCGGGCGGCGCACAGGCGGTGGGCATGGTCGGCGACGTGTCGTTCTGCAGCTCCTTCCTTCAGGCCTACAACACACTTGACCTGAAGCTCCCCAAGTACGTGCTCTCGACGTGCCAGGACCCGAGCATCCTCGACTCGGCCACGCTCGACAAGGCGCTGGCGGGCTCGTACATCACGACGACCACGGCGTCGTCCAAGGCCGACAATGAGCTCTACGCGGCCATGATGAAGAAGTTCGCGCCGAAGGTGAACCCGAACCCCAATGTCAGCAGCAACCAGGCTTCGGGTGTAGTGCCGGTTCTCACTCTGGGGGCCATCATGAAGGGTTCGACGCAGCCCGTCACGGCCAGCGGGATCAAGACGCAGACCGAGACGGCGCAGAACGTGGTCACTCCGATGTCGGGCGGCCTGACCTTCACGTGCAACGGGACGGCCATCCCGCTGCTCAAGTCGGTGTGCTCGTCCTCGGCGGCCATCGGCGTCATCCAGAGCGGCAAAGCAGGCAAAATCACCGGCGTCAAGGTGTACAACCCGACGCCGCTGTTCTAGGAGGGAAGGGGCTCGGGGAGCCGGCACGGCCGGTTCCCGACGCGTCGTTGCGGGGGTGGCACCTCTTCGGAGGGGTCACCCCCGTGGCGCGTCACGGGCAACAATGACCGCCATGCCCGATGCCGCGCTGCTGCTCATGGACGTCCAGGTCTCCATCGTCGAGAGGTTCGCCGACGGGGCGGAGCCGTTGCTCGCTGCCGTCAACCGGGCGGCGGCGGCAGCACGTACGAACGGGATCCCGGTCGTCTACGTCCGGGTCGCGTTCCGGCCCGGCGCACCCGAGGTGGACCCGAACAACCGCATCTTCGCCGCGCTGGCGGGCTCCGCTGCCTTTTCCGAGGAAGCGCCCGGCGCACAGATCCACCCCGCCGTGGCGCCGCAGCCCGGCGACATCGTGGTCACCAAGAAGCGGGTCAGCGCCTTCGCCGGCAGCGACCTCGACATGGTGCTGCGTTCCCGGGGTGCGCGCACGCTCGTGTTGGCCGGCATTGCCACCAGCGGGGTGGTGCTCTCGACCCTGCGTCAGGCCGCCGACCTCGACTACGCGCTCGTCGTGCTGCGTGACGGCTGCGCCGACGCCGACGAGGAGGTCCACCGGGTGTTGCTCGACAAGGTCTTCGCCCGCCAGGCGGACGTCCTCACGGTTGACGAGTGGACCGACGGGATCGGAGGAAGTGCGCGAGAGCCCTTGTAAGGACAGCCCTGACGTTGTAAGGTCTTTCCTGACGACGTGGTCCGACAAGGAGGTCGCCACCGTGCCGACGCGGGAACGCGACGACGTCATTGCCTGCTGCTCCTTCTGCCTGAAGCCCAACACGGAGGTCCGGAAGCTCGTGGCGGGCCCCGCGGTGTTCGTCTGCGACGGCTGCGTCGACCTCTGTGCCCAGATCATCCGCGATGCCCCAGACCGCTCGCCCCGGCTCCTCCCGTGGGAGCAGACCGGCTCGCTCGATGCGGCGCTGGCGAACCTGCCCAACGTCGCCCGGGCTCAGGCCCAGGTCGAGGAGAGCCTTCTCGGGTGGGTGCGTCGGGCCCGCACGCTCGGGGCGACCTGGGCCCAGATCGGTGATGCGCTCGGCATCACCCGGCAGTCGGCCTGGGAGCGCTTCGCGGCGTACGAATAGTCGGGGATACTCGCCGGATGCGCCTCACGAGCGACGAGTGCTGGAGTGCTCTGCGGTCGGCCGAGCACGGGGTCCTGTGCACGACGAATGCCCGGCGGACGATCGACGCGGTCCCCGTGTGCTTCGCCATCGTCTCCAAGCTGATCGTGACCCCGATCGACCGGGTCAAGCAAAAGGACACGACGAAGCTCGGGCGCCTGAAGAACCTCGATCGAGACGCCACGGCGACCCTGCTCTGCGACCACTGGAACCTGCACGACTGGTCGCACCTGTGGTGGGTGAGGGCGCATGTCTCTCGTCGATCAGGCCACGACGTGACCGACGCCTTGTTGCAGGAATGCGACGGCGCACTGCGCGACAAGTACGTCCAGTACCGGGACACGGATTTTGCGGAGCTCGTTCTCTTCGACGTGAGGACCCTGGTCGGATGGTGCGCCGCCGGGGCTCAGCTCGAAGAGACCGACCCGCTCATGTAGGCAGACTCGACCGCGCTGATGTCGTTGCGGTACTTCTCCGCCGACCCGGACAGCACGACACTGCCGTGCACTATGACCATTGCCTCGTCGGCCACCTCGAGCGCCAACTGTACGTGCTGCTCCACCATGATCACCGAGGCGCCGTGCTCGTCGGCCAC
>JBEKVF010000143.1:0-6455 GCA_049514295.1 Acidimicrobiales bacterium | reverse complement strand
ACAACGGCTTCGCCTTCGCCAACGTCACCCCCGGAACCTCGGACGCCGACCAGTCCGTCAACCCAGGGCAGGTGGATGGCGAGGGTTGCGTCTATCCGTCTTCGGTGCAGACGATTGCCTCGCAGCTCGATGCGAAGTACCCGCCGAGCAAGGTGACGCACGTCGGATCCTGGCGGGCATACGAGCAAGACATGGGCAACACGCCATCACGAGACGGTGGCACGCCTGATCCGACCGGCGGGACCGACTGCGCGCACCCCGCCATCGGAGCGACCGACACGGCAGAGGTTGCCACCCCACAGGACCAGTACACCACGCGGCACAACCCGTTCGTCTGGTTCCACTCGGTGATCGACAACTCCGCCTTGTGCGACGCCAACGTGGTCCCTCTCGGGACGCTGGGCGCCCACGGCAGCCCTTCCCCCAGCGGCCACCTGGCGCAAGATCTCCACAGTGAGAAGACCACGCCGCGGTTCGGGTTCATCACGCCCAACCTGTGCAACGACGGCCACGATGCGACCTGTGCCGGGCCCAACAGCACGGGCGGCAACGTGGGCGGGCTGACCGGAGCCGACGAGTTCCTCCGGGCTTGGATGCCCCTGATCCTCGGTTCACCCGCCTACAAGCATGGTGACATGTTGGTGGTCATCACGTTCGATGAGGCCGAGGTCGGTGGCACAGCCGCCAGCACGGCGTGCTGCAACGAAGCCTCCGGACCCGACACGCACGCCCCGGGCAACGCAGGTGCATCGACTGACAACGCCGCTCCCGGCGGCGGCCAGATCGGGGCGCTGCTGCTCAATCCCAAGTACATCGTGCCTGGGTCCACCGACACCACGGGCTCCTACAACCACTACTCGGCGCTGCGCAGCTACGAGGATCTCCTCGGACTCACGACGGGGGGCACCGACGGTGAGGGGCATCTGGGCTTCGCCGCAGCCAAGGGCCTCGCCCCATTCGGGAACGACGTGTTCCCGGCCAGGCTCAGCGGGAGCAGCAAGAGCAAAAAATAGAGCGAGCGCTCAGTCGACCCGGCGCAGTGAAGCCCGGTACCGCTTGGCGTTGGCGACGTACTCAGCGGCGGAGAGCTGGTTCATGTGCAGGTCGGACCGACCTTCGAATATCTTCGCCGGCACGCCCAGGGCGAGTGCGCCGGGGGGTACGACCATCCGGTTGGGCACCACCGCGTTGGCGCCCACCGTCGCCCCGTGACCGATGAGAGCCCAGTGCAGCACGACGCTGCCCGATCCCGCCAGCGATTCGTCTTCGAGGATGCAGCCCTCGAGGTGGGTGAGATGCCCGACGACGCAGCCGTCACCGATGATCGTCGGGAAGCCGGGGCCGGCGTGGATAACAGTGCCGTCCTGAATGGACGAACCCGACCCGATCCTGATTTCGCCGAAGTCGCCGCGCAGGACTGCGTTGGGCCACACACTCGACTCGGCGCCGATCGAGACGTTCCCGATGACCACTGCCTCGGGATGGACGAAGGCGTCAGCGTCGATGCGCGGAACGACTCCGTCCAACTCGTAGATGGGCATGGCGGAGGACGCTACACGTGGGCGGCGACCCAGGTCACGCCCTGGTAGCCGCGGTAACCGAGATAGATCACGCTGGCTACCAACATCATCTTGAAGTACCAGGGGATCGGCTGGCGCTCCTGTTCGGTCAGGATGGTGCCGCACGTGGGGCACTCGCCCTCCTCCCCCAGGTCCTCGTCCTCCACGAGCGCGTCGCACTCTTCGCACCAGGCCATCAGGTCCGGCAGCTCCTCACTTGCCGCCGATCCGCACGCGCAGCTTCATGGGCGTTGCGCCGAATTCGAACTTCTCGCGCAGGCCGCGCTCGATGTAGCGGATGTACGTCGGAGGCAGACGCCCGTTCGTGAAGAGCGTGAAGGTCGGTGGGTCGATGGCCCCCTGGACGATGTAACGGATCCTCGCCCGTGGGGCGGCCTGCCGGCCCTGCAGCTCCTGTACGGCACGGTTGAGGGCTCCGGTGGACACCCGCTGGTGGTAGGCCTCGACGGAGTCGCGCAATGCGGGCAGGATCCGGTGGACCCCCTTCCCCGAGAGCGCCGAGATCTTGAGCACCGGCGCCGACCCGAGGAAAGCAAGCCTGTCCCCCACCCCGGCCAGCACGTCGTCGCGCTGGTCGGTCGGCACCTGATCCCACTTGTTGAGGGCGACGATGGCTGGGCAGCCGGAGACACCGATCCGCTCGGCCAGCCGCTGGTCTTGATGCGAAGCGCCGATGGTGGCATCGATCACGAGGATGGCCACGTCGGCTCGCTCCAGCGCGCGTAGCGCCCGGAGGGTCGAGTGCTGCTCGGTCCCCCGGTCGGTTTTAGAGGGGCGGCGCAGGCCGGCGGTGTCGATGAAGCACACGGGCCCGTCGGGAGTCTCCACGACCGTGTCGATCGCATCACGCGTGGTGCCCGGCAAGTCGTGAACGATGGAGCGCTCCTCGCCGAGGAGTTGGTTGAAGAGGGTCGACTTCCCGACATTGGGGCGGCCGATGATGGCGACCCGTGGCGTGCCGGGGTCATGACCCTCCTCCCCAGGCCCGGCACCAGGCGGCACTGGCTCCTCTGGCGGTATCGGGAACAGGCGCACCACCTCGTCGAGCAGGTCACCGGTTCCCCGCCCGTGCACGGCGCTGATCGGGAAGGGATCGCCCAGGCCCAGCGAGACGAACTCCCATGCAGCTGCTTCCCGGTTGGCACCATCGACCTTGTTGACGACAAGGCGCACAGGGGGCCCGGCACGCCGGATCACCTTGGCGGCCGCGAGGTCCTCCTCCGTCACCCCCGTCGTGACGTCGACCACCATGAGCACGACATCCGCCTCCGCCAGGGCGCGCTCAACCTGCTCGCTCACCTTGGCCTCGAGGGCGTCGCCGGCCGCCAACCACCCCCCGGTGTCCATGACGGAGAAAGGCACGCCGGACCACTCGGCCGTCAGCACCTTGCGGTCCCGCGTGACACCCTGCTCTTCCTCGACCACCGCGGCGCGGGCGCCGACGATGCGGTTCACCAGTGACGACTTGCCGACGTTCGGTCGACCGGCGATCACCACCATCGGCTCGGTCATGCCGCGCACGCCGGTCGGAAGGATGTGCCATCGAGTGCGATGCGCAGCGAGCGGCCGTCCGTGGGCACCACCTCGACGTGCCGCGGCAGGTCGGACAGGGTGAGCCCGTCGAGGAAGCGCCCTTCGTTGAGGCAGGCGTCGGGCAGCAGGCAGCGCGATCCTTCGGGGACACCGGCCAGCGCGCGCGCCACGTCCTCGCCGGTGAGGAGGCCCGCCACCCCGATGTTCCCTCCGAAGAAGTCGTTGGGCACCGCTCGAACCTCCACGTCGTCACGCGGGTGCGACGCCAGCAGCGGACCGAGCACGCGGGCGCCGTAGGTGCCGGTGAGCACCGTCACCGGTCGGCTGTCGGCGTCCGCAGGCCTGACCGGGAATCTCGGGGCTCGGTAGCCTTCGGCGGGCGCGGCGTCGACGGAGGCGAAGAACCCGTGGCGCACTCCCCCCGGACCCTCCGCCGCGGGCCGCGTGAAGGACTCCACGAAGGCGCGGGCCAAACCGATGCCGTTCTCGTGTTGCGGGTAGCCGTCGTAGTCGCGTGCCGGGGGGAGGTCCCGCCCCGCCAGCAGGTAGTACTCATCGGCGGCGAAGACCATGCGGTGCCCGAGCGCCCGGCGGAACAGGCGCTGCCACTCGTCGACGGTGTCGAGAACCCGCACCGCCTCGTCCTTGGTGTGCGGGCGCATCTCGGGCTCGTTGGAGTACCGGCTGACCCCGAGGGGCACGGCGCCCACGCTCGCCAACGCGGGGTAGAGGTCCATGATGCCAGCCAGGGTGTCCTCGAGCGCAGCCCCGTCGTTGACCCCTGGGCAGACGACGATCTGACCGTGCACCTCAATGCCCCCGTCGAGGAGCACCCGGAGCCAGCGCAGGCTGGTGGCGCCCTTCGGGTTGCGCAGCATGTGCGCCCGCAGTTCGGGGTCAGTGGTGTGAATGGAGACGAACAGCGGGCCGAGGCGCTCGGTCAGGATTCGCTCCGCGTCGAGCTCCGTGAAGCGGGTGAGCGTGGTGAAGTTCCCATAGAGGAACGACAGCCGGTAGTCGTCGTCCTTGAGGTACAGGCTGCGCCGCATGCCCTTGGGCAGCTGGTAGATGAAGCAGAACGCGCAGTGGTTGTCGCAGGTGCGGATGCGATCGAAGACCGCGGAGGAGACCTCGACACCGAGAGGCTCACCCGCCTCCTTGTCGACGCGCACGAGCCGGGACAGCGGCGCGCCGGCGCGCCGAACCAGGACGCTGAGGTCGCCCGCGTCGCTGAGCCGTTGGAAATCGATGACGTCGCGCGGCTCCTGCCCGTTGAGGCTCAGGAGCTCGTCGCCCACGGCCAGTCCGGCGCGGGCTGCCGGCGACGCCGCGGTGACCGAAGTCACCGTGGGAGCTGACATGACCACCAGGTTACTGCCGATAACCTGGACTTTGTGCCCGGAGTCGATCGAGTGATGCTGGCCGAGCCACGGGGGTTCTGCGCTGGCGTCGAGAAGGCGATCAAGGCCCTGGCCTGGATGGTCCGGGTCTTCGAGCCGCCCGTGTACTGCTACCACGAGATCGTGCACAACCGCCATGTCGTCGACCGATTCCGCGAGCAGGGGGTCGTTTTCGTCGACGACGTGGCCGGGGTGCCCGCCGGCGCCCCGCTCATGCTCAGCGCACACGGCTCGGCCCCGGAGGTCGTCGAGGCTGCCCGGGCCCGGGGTGGCGTGGTCGTCGACGCCGTCTGCCCGCTCGTGACCAAGGTGCACCACGAGCTCAAGGTCCGGAGCCGGAAGGGCTACACGGTCCTGTACGTCGGCCACGCCGGACACGAAGAGGCCGTGGGCACCATGGCCGTCGCCCCCCAGTCGGTGCACCTCCTCGAACGCCCGGAGGACCTCGATGCACTCGGTGACCTGGAGTCCGAGGGCTCACCCGTCGCGCTGCTGGCCCAGACCACGCTGAGCCACGACGAGTGGCGAGGCCTCATGGAAGCGGCCCGGAGCCGGTTCCCCGACCTCTGGATGCCCAACCGAAGTGACCTCTGCTTCGCCACGACCAACCGCCAGGCTGCCCTGAAGGCCATTGCTACCGAGTCCGACGCCGTGATCGTGATCGGCTCGGCCAACTCCTCCAACACCGTTGCCCTCGAGAAGGTCGCCCGCGCCAGCGGCTGCCCCCGGGTGTTGCGGATCAATGAGGCCGACGAGCTGCCCGACGACCTCACGGGCACGGTTGGCGTGACGGCCGGCGCCTCCGCACCGGAGGAACTGGTGGACGAGGTGATCGCCCGCCTCTCACCGGCCGACGGCGTGACGGAGGTCACCGTGACGACCGAGGACGAGTACTTCCCTCCCCCGCCCGAGCTCCGTGAGCTCCTCCGAGCCGTGGGCTCCACCCTGGGCTTCCTGGCGGCTCGCCCCACGTCGGGCCGGGAGGACCCTGGAGCCCAGGACCGCGCCGTCTCGGCGGCCGACGTGCTCGACCTGCTGGCCTCGTGAGCGCGATGATTGTCATATGACGTTCACCCGGATGGACCAGTCAACGGCTGAGCAGTGGCAGCACATCATCGTCGAGTCGATTGAGCACCAGCCCCGAGTGGCCGACCGCGTGCTCGCCATGCTGGCCTCGCTCGAGGACATCACAGATGGCTTCGAGGTGGACCAGCTGGTCCACTCGCTGCAAACCGCAACGCGCGCCGAGGAGGCTGGGGGCTCCGACGAGGTGGTCGTGGCCTCGCTGTGCCACGACATCGGCAAGGCCGTCTCGGTCATGAACCACCCTCGGATCGCGGCGGAGATCCTCAAGCCCTACGTAAGTGACGACACGTACCACATGATCCGGGCCCACCAGGACTTCCAGGGGAAGCACTACTACGAGTACCTCGGACAGGACCCCAACGCGCGCGATCAGTATGAGGGCCAGTCCTGGTACGGCCTGGCGGAGCAGTTCGCCGACGACTGGGACCAGACGAGCTTCGATCCCGACTACCCCACCAAGCCGCTCTCGCACTTCGAGCCTCTGGTCCGCCAGGTCTTTGCGACGCCACGGTCGTTTTGAGCGTCCTCGGCGGCGCCACCTCGGGCGCCAGCATCCGCACCGACCCCGACCACGCGCGGCGCGTCATCGAGGGGTCGCGCCGTGAGTTCGACACGCGGCACCCCGACGTCAAGCTCTCCCCCGCAGTAGGTCTCATCTGCGCCTATGAGGAGGAGGCCAACATCGGTGCCGTACTGGTGGCAATGCCGGCGGAGGCGTGTGGCCTCGCGGTCACGACGCTCGTCGTGGTCGACGGTGGGAGCGACAAGACGGACGAGATCGCCAAGGAGTCGGGCGCAGTGACATTCGTGCTGAGCGAGAACCTCGGTCACGGCTATGCGTTGCGGGTTGGGTACG
>JBEKVF010000142.1:0-6481 GCA_049514295.1 Acidimicrobiales bacterium | reverse complement strand
TCTTCGACCGAGGCCCGGACTACGAGCCGCCGCCTTCCTATCTTCACGGAGCGCAGCTCGCCTCCAAGCACCAGACGGTAGGTGACAGTCCTTCCTATGCCGAGCAACATCGCCGCTTCTTCCACGCTGATGGTCACGGGCGGCCCGATATGAAGGGTCTCACTCATGACCGGAGCTCTGTGACTTGTCGAGCCGATGCAGGAGATCCGGTCACGACCGTAGCTGCTACAGTGGCTGTAGGTCTTTCATCTGCCGAAGGACTGTCAGCGATCGGTGGCGCATCGGGTGACATGAGCCTCTCGCTCTTTCCTCGGTCCGTTCGGGCCGTCAGTTTCAGGGCAGGCAGGGGCAGGGCCACCATCACCCTCCCAATACCTGATTGAAGCATTCCCCAACTGCTGGCCCGGTCCCTCACTCATCGCGAGCAAATCCTCATCCCGACGCCATGGCCGAGCCGGCCACCACGGTGATACGAAGTCGGCGAGCGACCATCGGGTGCCGCCGCCACCGTTCCCCAGCGACTTCTTGAGAACCTCCCCATGGAACATGCAGGGCCGTTGCGCCAGGGTATTCAGCCTTGACAACCCCCTGTGGGGAACTACGGCCGGGTAGCCCTGAGGCGCACGCCCACGCGCCGGACCGGTGCCACCGGCGCTTCACGGCGTCCAGCCGCCGGCTCGGCTCACAAGAACTTCTGACGGTGTCGTGATCGTTGGGGTTCGCCCTGCGGGCGAACCCGCCAGAAGTTCTTGCTCGGCCCAGGGGCTTCCCTCTCCGGAACTTGACCCCGCTCAGCTCCGGTGGGAGTCGGCTGATCATCGAACGACGCAGCGGCGTCGTCCGCAACGTACGAGGTGCACTGCGTTAGGTGCGATCGCCGTGCACGATCAGACCACTAGGACCGAGTTCCACGTAGTCGGCCTCGGAAAGAGCATCTACGACCGTGTCGAGGTTTTCGGCGAAAAGGGCGAGCAGATCCGCATTGGCCACGTTGCCGGTTGAGACCGTGAGGAGGCGTCGAGGGGATCGACGCAACAGGTGGCTGTTGCGGAAGTCCCGGTCCTTGGTGATGACTACCCGGTCCTCGTCGTCGGCCAGATCGGCGAGAGTTGCGTCGGAGATCCTGTTCCCTTCTGGAAGCTGTGAGGTGTGGACGCTGTCGTGCCCAGCCTCCGCCAGTAACCGGGAGAGCTTCGCCGGCAACTGGGCGTCGACGACGAATTTCACGCGGCGCCGAGCGGCACCACCCGACGCTGACCCGAGGCCAACGCCCCGAACTCAAGGGCAGCCAAGAGATCGTCACGTTCGAGATCAGGATGGTCCTCGATGATCTCCTCGATGCTCATGCCCGACGCCAAGAGCTCCAGGAGATTCTCGACGGGGTAGCGCAACCCTCGCACCGTGGGCTGACCGTGACAGATCGCCGGGTCGGTGGTGATGCGGTCCAACCGTGACATACACACAATCGTACCGCGACACATCCCATTACCCAGCCCGTCAATGTCCACCACCCGCTGCACCGCTTCACAGACCAGCGTCTCCGTACCCTCCCAAAGCTCACCATCACCAGCAGTCCATCAGCCACATCAGTTTGCTTCACACGTGTGGCATTCGAGGGTGTAGTGAGCATTATTGCGCCAGATGCAACAGGTGGGAGGTGAACTGGTCCTTTATTCGACACGCGATCTGCAAGAGATCGACGCAGCCAGGATGGCAGGTTGGAAGCTGTTGTGTTAAACACAACACTGTGATTTCTACGGCAACAGCCAATTGGAGCTTGTGACCGACACGCCGGGGTCCGCTCGGCTGGTTTTGGTCGAAGGCGTGCTGCGTCTCAACGAGGAGATCGCTGTCTTCGAGGCGATGTTGACCGGCTGGTCGAGGCAACAGCGCTCCCGGATGCTCGGCGAGAGCACGATCGCCGAACGGGATCGGCTGGTGCGCCGGTTCGCAGAATTCGCTGAGTCCTACCCCTGGAGTTGGAACCCGGGTGACGTCGAGGACTTCACGGTGTCGTTGACGTCGGGGAAGGATCGGCGCGCCATCTCGACGATCCGGGGTTATCACCTGACGCTGCGGATGTTCTGCGACTACCTCACCGATGCCCGCTACGAGTGGGCCAAGCAGTGCCGCGACCGCTTCGATCAGGTACCCGCCCAGATCTGCCACGAGTGGAACACGGTGGCCCATCTCAACGAGTACGAGGGCCGGCCGCAGCGGCGCCCGCTCACCTACACAGAGGTCCAGAAACTGATCGACTACCTCGACGACAGGGTGGAGTCCATTGCTGCGGCGGGCAAGAAGGGCTCGCTGGGGGCCTGGCGCGACGCCATGTTGTTCAAGACGGCGTACGCGTTCGGGTTGCGGCGAAACGAGTTGCGCCGCCTCGATGTGGCCGACCTCCGGCCCAACCCCCACGTCCCCGAATGGGGCACCTACGGCTCGGTGCACGTCCGCTTCGGCAAGGCAATCGTGGGCAGCCTGCCCCGCCGGCGCACCGTGCTGGCGGTGCCCGAGTTCGACTGGATCATCGACGGACTGCGCCAATGGGTCGACGAGGCCCGGCCGCTGTTTGGTGCGGCGGACCATCCGGCCCTGTGGGTGACCGAGCGCCTCACCCGTGTGGCACCACGTCATATCGACCAGAGATTCGCCCAGATCCGAGACGAGATCGGGCTCGACGAGAACCTCAGCTTGCACTGCCTTCGCCATTCCTATGTGACCCACTTGATCGAGTTCGGCTACCCCGAGCGGTTCGTCCAAGACCAGGTCGGGCACGCCTACGCGTCCACTACGGCGCTCTACACCTCGGTCAGCAACGACTTCAAGAACCAGGCCCTCAAGGCGGCATTGCGCCGCGTCTACGGCCCAAAGGAGCAGCCATGAGAACGGTCAGTATGCAGTGGAACCTGCGCCAGGTGATGGCGGACCGGGGCATCTTTTTGACCAGCGAACTCGTCCCCATGCTGGCCGACCGGGATGTCCACCTCTCCCGTGAGCACGTCTACCGGCTGGTGACCAAGACGCCGCAGCGGCTCAACACCGGAGTGCTGGTCGCCCTGTGCGACATCTTGGGCTGCACGCCCAACGATCTGATCACCCCGGTGGTTGAGACCACCCGCAAGGCCAAGACGGGGACCGATGGCGGGGGGAAGATCGGGTCACTGCGACCGATCCGCACCACCATCCGCCGGCCCAAGGGAGCCCAGTGAGCCCGTCGTCGGTTCACTCGATAGGGAAGGAACCCGCTGCGCAAACTCGTGGTGTGCTCGCGCTGCGCGGTGGCGAAGCCGCACGGCATAACCGTGCAGGGGCACAATGTGTGCCAGAACTGCCGCACCCGGCTCCAGCGTCATCCGGCCCTCTGTCCAAGCTGCGCGGTCGTCAGGGTTCTTGCTTTTAGGGACGCCGATGGCGTCGACATCTGCGCCGGATGCGCAGGCGAAGAGCCCACGTATCGCTGTCAAAGCTGCGGCCGAGAAGACAATTCCTACGGTGCCTCTTGCGGGCCCTGCACGCTTAATGAACGGGCCACCGCGATCCTCACCGACCCGGACACCGGTCGGATCCACCCCCGGTTGGTGCCGCTCTTCGATGCCCTGATCAAGGCGGACTGCCCCCAAAGTGCGATGTACTGGCTGCAACGGCCTCCCGGAGACGGTCCTCGACTACTCGGCGCCATGGCCCGGGGCGAGGTCGAGATCAGCCACGAGACCTTCGAGGGGCTGGCCCGGAGCAGGGGCTATCTCTATCTGCGCGACCTGCTGGCCGCCGTCGGCGTCCTTGCTCCTTATGAGGCCCGCATCGAACGGACGATCGCGTGGCTGCACGAACTCTTGGCCGCCTTGCCGCCCGAACACGCCAACCTGGTCGAGCGATACGCGCGCTGGAAGGTGCTGCGGCACCTGCGCAACAGGGCCGCCCGGGGCGAGTTGACCAAGGGGGTGATCCAAGCAGCTCGCACGCAGATCAGAGGCACAATCGCCCTGCTCACCTGGCTGGCCGAGCGAGACCTCACCATCGCCACCGCGACCCAGGCCGACCTCGAGCACTACATCTCCATCGGGCGACCAAGGACAACGCCCAATGGGATCTATCAATTCGTCGACTGGGTACGCGAGACGGGAGTCAACCCGGCGTTGGAAGTCACGCTCGTCCCGTCTGGTTCTCCTTCGGTGACGATGTCAGACGGCGATCGGTGGCGCCACGTCCAACTGCTCCTCCACGACACTACGATCCATCACAGCACCCGCATCGGTGGCCTCTTCCTGCTCTTGTTCGCACAGTCCCTGACGGCAATCTGTCGCATGCGGAACGCCCAAGTCGACGTGCGAGACGACCGAGTCTTTGTCACCTTCGACCGCACGCCCACGGAGATGCCCGAACCCCTCGACCGACTCATTCAAGAACACATGGCTCGCCGCGGCCAAGCTTCCTACGTCAGCTGGAACAGTCCATGGTTGTTTCCCGGTGGGATCCCCGGCAACCACCTCGGGACCGAGAACATCCGCAAAGAACTCGTCGCACGCGGCATCAAACCTCAGGCCTCCAAGCACGCCGCGCTGTTCCAACTCGCGTCCGAGCTACCTCATCCAATACTGGCCGACGTCCTGGGCATCTCCTCGACCTCGGCCGCCCGGTGGAGCGCTCTGTCTTCGCGAACCTGGGGCCAATACACTGCCGCTCGCCGCGATAGCGGCCTCCAAGACCCTGAATAAAGTGGAACCTTCAGGCGCGCAACCCGTCTCCACATCCCGGCGGACTCGACTGACTGGCTCGCTTACGGGCGCAAGTCGAGAAGCACCTCATACGGGACGGAATCACCAACCGTTGCTCCCATGACTCGGCGATGGTCGGCGTCGATTGGATGCCGGGAAGAACGAGCCGCCTCCTGGGAGGTTTCGACGTCCTCCACTTCCATGACGTAGACCACGACGGGGCCATCTTTGCCCTCGATCAGAAGGGCCAGTTCGTGGGAACACCCTTCATCCAGAAGGGTGGCCAGACCCTCCTGTCGTCTTGGCCCATTCACCTCGGCAAGCCACTCACGAAGCTCGTTGGATTGACCGGGATTGACGTGACGTATTGCAACTCGAAGCATTCGAGAAGTATTGCGAACTTCACACCGATGGGCGGTGCTCTTATTTTCGGCAGCTGAGGGAGTGCTTCACTGAACCCTACGGCAGGTTTAGCCATTGAATAAAGCCCGCCATCAATAGTGCACATCCGCCAACAGTCGGGCGTGCCCGAGGGGGGTGATGATGGTCGCCGTCTGCTCTCAGAGGTACGGGACGAGGGCCGTCCCGGCGAGGGAAGCAGGCAGTGATCTCGCTACGCAGGATGACCCTGGGGTCGGGCTATCGCTACCTGATGGAGTCTGTCGCGGTCGGTGACGGCGCCCCGGGCCACACCTCCAACCTGACCCGCTACTACGCAACGTCGGGGACCCCGCCCGGCGTGTTCTTGGGCGCAGGGTTGCGTGGCCTCGACGAAGGCCGCGAGGTCGAGCCGGGTTCGGCGGTGACCGAGCAGTACCCGTTCAACCTGCTGGGGATGTGCGCGGACCCGGTCAGCCGCTCGGCCGCCAACCCAACCGCACGCACCTCTCCCTGGCAAAGCGGATAGCCCAGCGGGTTGCCGCGATCCCGGCGACCGCCACCGACACCGAACGGGCCGAGGGGCGGGCCCGCATCGAGGCCGAGGAACGGGCGAAGGAAGGGACCTTCCGTACGCCGGTGGCTGGGTTCGACCTGACTTTCTCGCCGTCCAAGTCGGTCTCTGTCGCCTGGGCAATGGCCGACCGGGAGACCAAGGCCCGGATCTACGCCTGCCACCGCCGGGCCATTGAGATCGTGCTCACCTACGCCGAGCGCGAGGTGTTCCACTCGCGCTCGGGCACCAACGGCGTGGTGCAAGAAGACGTTGACGGCGTCGTGGCCGTCGCCTTCACCCACTGGGATTCCAGGGCCGGGGATCCCCAGCTCCACGACCATGTGGTGGTGGCCAACCGGGCCCGCTCGGTCTCCGACGGCACCTGGCGGACGCTCGATTCCCAGGGCCTCTTCAAGTCCGTCGTGGCTCTCTCCGAGCTGCACCAGGGCGTGCTCAGCGACCTGTTGACCAAGGAGTTGGGGTGGGGCTGGGACGGTCGGGCTCGCCGCCACTCCGAGCAGCTCCGTTTCGAAGTGACCGGGGTGAGCGAGGCTCTGATGGCCGAATTCTCTCAGCGCTCGGCCGCCATTGAGGAGCGCAAGACAGTCTTGATCGGCGAGTTCGTCGCCGCTTTTGGCCGCCAGCCGAGCAGTGTGGAAGTTTACGCGCCCCTCAGTAGGTCCCCCGTCCTCGGGGCTGGCGCCCATCTCACCCCCCTGGAGGATCTATTCCTGTGGCTGTTTCTACTGGTCGCCTGGGTAACCGGGTCGGCACTCTTGATGCGCAGTCGGAGAGCGGACGGGGAGAGCCAACCCGAGGTCTGAAATCG
>JBEKVF010000141.1:0-6484 GCA_049514295.1 Acidimicrobiales bacterium | reverse complement strand
CTGGGTACCGACGCGCCCTACCGCGTCGAGATCCGCGACGTGACCGAGGGGATCGACGAGACCGACCTCGACCGGATCCTGCTCGACATGCCCGAGCCCCACAAGGTGGTGCCGGCGGCGGCGGGGGCCCTGCGACCGGGCGGGATCCTCCTGGCCTACCTGCCCACCATCAACCAGACCGCGCTCCTGCGGCAGGCGCTCGACGACCCCGGGGCACCGTTCGGCCTCGCCGAGACGCAGGAGATCATGCGGCGCACCTGGCACGTCGAGGCGCGCTCGGTCCGCCCCGACCACCGCATGGTCGGCCACACGGGCTTCCTCACCAGCGCACGGCGCCTGGAGGGCTGAACGTGGACGAGGGTGTCCGGGACTACATCGACGCCATCGCCCCGGAGCAGCGCCCGCTCTTCGACCGACTCCACCGCATCGTCCTGGCGGAGCATCCCGATGCAGAGGTCGCGCTGTCCTACGGCATGCCGGCGTACCGCGTGGGCGGCCGGCGACTCAACCTCGGCGCGTGGAAGCACGGTGTCTCCGTCTACGGCTGGCGAGCCGACCGGGACGGGGGATTCGTCGCCCGCCACCCCGGTCTGTCCAGCGGCAAAGGGACGATCAGGATCCGGGTGAAGGACGCCGAGCGGATCTCCGACGAGGAGCTGCGGGCGCTCCTGGGCGGCGCGCTCGAGCCCTGACGCGGCGGGTCAGTCCCGCTCGATGAAGATGCACTCGCCGGGGCACTCCTCGGAAGCCTCGACGACCGCGTCCTCCAGCTCTCCGGAGACGGCGGCCATCCCGGCCGAGCCGCCGGGGTCGCTCTTGACGTCGCCCTCTTCCTTCACATAGGCCAGGCCGTCGTCGAGGAGGGTGAACACGGCCGGTGCGATCTCCTCGCAGAGTCCGTCGCCCGTGCAGAGATCCTGGTCGATCCAGACCTTCATGTACCTGTCTCTCTCCCTTGTCGAAGCCGCCCGACGGGCCACGACGACCGTAGTGAGGCGTCCCGCGGACCGTCAATCTCGCCCCGCAGGCCTCCCCATGGTAACCGTCCGGGCTCACCGAACCGGCGCATTCGGGGAGCATCCGAGTTGCTGGCAAAACCCGCCGAGGCGAGGGCTAGGGTGACATGCAGTGACCGCGACTCCCGACGAAACCGCTGCCCAGCTAGAGGCGCTGCGCGCCGAGCTGGCGGACGCCGAGGATGAGATCCACGCGCTCCGTCGGCGGCTACAGGAAAGCCCGGGCCGGGTCCAGGCCCTCGAGGAGCGGCTCCTCGAGTCCAAGGGCCAGCTGGCCCAGGCCACCTCGCAGAACGAGAAGCTGACCTTCACCCTCCAGCAGGCCAAGGAGCAGCTGGCCGCGCTGCGTGAGGAAGTCGAGAAGCTGACCCAGCCCCCGGCGGCCTACGGGACGTTCCTCGGCGTCAATGACGACGGCACCGTCGACGTCTTCTCGAGCGGGCGCAAAATGCGGGTGAGCCTGCACCCCGACATCGACCCGGGCCAGATCCGCAAGGGGAACGAGGTCGTCCTCAACGAGAGCCTCAACGTCGTCCTCGTGCGGGACGGGGAGTTCTCCGGCGAGGTGGTCACCTTGAAGGAGCAGCTCGAGGACCGGCGCCGCTGCGTCATCTACGCCCGCGCCGACGAGGAGCGGGTCGCCGAGCTCTCCGAGGACATGATGGGGGCGAAGCTCCGCGCCGGCGATTCGCTGCTGATGGACGCGCGCACGCAGCTCCTGATTGAGAAGCTGCCCAAGCTCGAGAGCGAGGAGCTCGTCCTCGAGGAAGTGCCCGACATCACCTACGCCGACGTCGGTGGGCTCGATTCGCAGATAGAGGCCATCACCGACGCCGTCGAGCTGCCCTACATGCACCGCGACCTGTTCGTCGAGTACTCGCTGCCCGCCCCCAAGGGGATCCTCCTCTACGGCCCACCGGGGTGCGGCAAGACCCTCATCGCCAAGGCGGTGGCCAACTCCCTGGCCAAGAAGGTGGCCCTGAAGACGGGCAACGACAACGTGCGCAGCTTCTTCCTCAACATCAAGGGCCCGGAGCTGCTGAACAAGTACGTCGGCGAGACCGAGCGCCAGATCCGGCAGGTCTTCCAGCGCGCCCGTGAGAAGGCCGACGAGGGCATGCCGGTGATCGTCTTCTTCGACGAGATGGAGTCCCTCTTCCGCACCCGGGGCACCGGCATCAGCTCCGACATGGAGTCGACGATCGTGCCCCAGCTCCTGGCCGAGATCGACGGCGTCGAGTCGCTACGCGACGTCATCGTCATCGGCGCCTCGAACCGCGAGGACCTCATCGACCCGGCCATCCTGCGCCCCGGCCGCCTCGACGTGAAGATCAAGATCGAGCGCCCCGACGAGGAGGCCGCCGGCCAGATCTACAGCCGCTACCTCACGCCCGATCTGCCCCTCGACACCGAGGAGGTCCGCCGTCTCGGTGGGGGCGACGCCCACAAGGCGGTGCAGGCGATGATCGAGCAGACCGTCGCCGAGATGTACCGGGAGGACGACGAGAACCGCTTCCTGGAGGTCACCTACCAGAACGGCGACAAGGAGATCCTGTACTACCGCGACTTCGCGTCCGGCGCCATGATCGAGAACATCGTGCGCCGGGCCAAGAAGCTGGCCATCAAGCGGGTCATCGCGGGGGAGTCGGGCGGCATCCGGACGGCGGACATGTTCGAGTCGATCCGCCAGGAGTACAAGGAGAACGAGGACCTGCCCAACACGACGAATCCGGATGACTGGGCCCGGATCTCCGGGAAGAAGGGCGAGCGCATCGTCTACGTCCGCACGCTGCTCAGCGAGGACCGCGAAGTGCACGGGGGACGTTCCATCGAGCGGGTCGGTACCGGCCAGTACCTATAGAAGTTAGGGTCGTGCCGTGGCCACCACGAAGGTCTGCGGCATAGAGACCGAGTACGGGATTCAGACGCCGGGCCCCGAGCAGAACCCCATCGCGGCGTCCTCGGTCCTGGTCAACGCCTATGCCGCCGACGTCGAGCAGCAAATCGGCTGGGACTTCGAGGACGAGACGCCCGGCAATGACGCCCGCGGCTTCGCGCGTGAGGGGTCACTGGCCCCGATGGTGGAGACCCACCTGGCCAACACGGTGCTCACCAACGGTGCGCGCTTCTACGTGGACCACGCCCATCCGGAGTACTCGAGTCCCGAGTGCCTGACACCGCTGGAGTGCCTCGTCTACGACAAGGCCGGCGAGGAGGTGCTGCGCCGCGCCATGGTGGCAGCGTCGCTGCGCATTCCCGATCAGCCTGCCCCCGTCGTCTACAAGAACAACTCCGACGGGAAGGGCAACTCCTACGGCTGCCACGAGAACTACATGATGGACCGCGCGGTGCCCTTCGCCAGGGTGATCGAGGGCGTGGTGCCGCACTTCGTGTCACGCACGCTCTTCACCGGATCGGGCAAGGTGGGCACCGAGACCCCGGCCCTGGACTCCGAGTCCGTCGAGTACCAGATTTCGCAGCGGGCCGAGTTCTTCGAGGAGATCGTCGGGCTGGAGACCACGCTCAAGCGCCCCATCGTCAACACGCGCGACGAGCCGCACGCCGACCCCAAGCGCTTCCGGCGCCTCCATGTGATCGTCGGCGATGCCAACCTCTCGGAGATCGCCACGTTCCTGAAGGTCGGCACGACGGCCATCGTGCTGGCCATGGTCGAGGACGAGGCCAGGCCGACCCGTGACCTCTCCCTCGCGGACCCCGTGCGCGCGCTGCACCAGGTCTCGGCCGACCTCACGCTGACCCGCCCGCTGGCCCTGACCGACGGGTCGACCGCGACAGCGCTCGAGCTCCAGTGGGAGCTGTTCGGCGCCGCCCGCAAGTACGCCGAGGAGTTCGGGCTGACCGCCCTGGGTGACGACGGGGCGGTGGGGGGGCTCGTCATGGAGCACTGGGAGGCGGTCCTCGATGGGCTCGAGTCCGACCCCGCGACGCTGGCCGACACGCTGGACTGGGTCGCCAAGCGGGAGCTCCTGCTCGCCTACCAGGACCGGCATTCGTGCGGGTGGAAGGACCCCCGGGTGGCTGCACTGGCATTGCAGTATCACGACCTGCGGCCCGACAAGTCGGTCTTCCAGCGCCTCGGCATGCGCTCGCTCGTCGGGGCCGCCGAGTGGTCGACCGCCGTCGCCGAGCCGCCGACGGGCACCCGAGCCTGGTTCCGCGGGAAGTGCCTGGCCCGGTGGCCCGACGCCGTCGTGACCGCCAACTGGGATTCCCTCGTCTTCGACATCGGAACGGACCCGTTGCGGCGCGTCCCTATGATGGACCCCCTGAAGGGGACAGCCGAGCACACAAGCGCGCTTCTGGCCCAGAGCACGGGTCCGGAGGACCTGCTCAATCGGCTCAACTCCTAGGCGAAGACGTCGAAAGCACAGGACGGGGACAGGCACGATGGCAGAACAGGAACAGAAGAAGAAAGGCTCGGGCGCCCGCAAGACCGAGACCGAGACCGAGACCGCGGTCGACGAGACCACCCCCGCGACCTCCGAGCGTGGCGAGAAGATCAAGGCCGAGCTCGACGACCTTCTCGACGAGATCGATGAGGTCCTGGAGGACAACGCCGAGGAGTTCGTGCGCAACTACGTGCAGAAGGGCGGGCAGTAGCCCGCGGTGGCGCTCCCTTTCTTCCCCCCGGAGAGTGATCCGGGTCCGGACTTCGTCGGCCTGCTGCGCCTGACCTCGGGTCGGGCCGACGCACCGACGCGCATGGAGACTGGCACGCCCATGCAGGTGCCCCACGGCACGACCGTGGTCGCGCTGCGCTACACCGATGGCGTCGTGATGGCGGGCGACCGACGCGCCACGGCGGGCAACATCATCGCCCACCACGCAATGGAGAAGGTCTTCCCCGCCGACCGTCACTCCGCCGTCGCCATTGCCGGGACGGCGGGCATGGCCATTGAGATGGTCCGCCTGTTCCAGGTCCAGCTCGAGCACTACGAGAAGGTCGAGGGCTCCATCCTCTCGCTGGAGGGCAAGGCCAACCAGCTCGCCCAGATGGTCCGCCAGCACCTGCCCATGGCCATGCAGGGCCTCGCCGTCGTGCCGCTCTTCGCCGGCTACGACACGGCGCGCGGCCTGGGGCGGATCTTCAACTACGACGTCACGGGTGGCCACTACGAGGACACGGACTTCCAGGCCACCGGCTCGGGCGGGCGCGACGCGCGCAGCACCGTCAAGTTGGGCTGGCGCGAGGGGCTGAGCCGGGACGAAGCGCTCGACCTGGCCATCCAGTCGCTCTACGAAGCGGCCGACGAGGACTCCGCCACCGGCGGCCCCGACCCGGTGCGCGGCATCTACCCGATCATCGCCGTGGTCGACGTGGACGGCTACCGCCAGGTGCCCGAGGATGAGGTCGCCGAGCGCTTCGGCGCCCTTGTCGCCCGCAAGCAGGCGGAGCGTGCCCGATGAGCATGCCCTACTACGTCGCGCCGGAACAGGTCATGAAGGACCGCGCGGAGTACGCCCAGAAGGGCATCGCACGCGGTCGGTCGCTCGTGGCGACCACCTACGACGTCGGCATCGCGATCGTGGCCGAGAACCCGTCGCGGTCGCTGCACAAGATCAGCGAGATCTACGACCGCATCGCCTTCGGCGGGGTCGGCAAGTACAACGAGTACGACCAGCTCCGGGTCGCGGGCGTGCGCCACGCCGACACCAAGGGGTTCGCGTACAGTCGCGAGGACGTCGACGCCCGGTCCCTCGCCAATCTCTACGCCCAGTACCTGGGCAACGTCTTCACGCACGAGATGAAGCCGCTCGAGGTCGAGATCCTGGTGGCCGAGCTCGGCCACGTCGAGAACCAGCTGTACCACATCGCCTACGAGGGCACGATCACCGATGAAGACCGCTTTGCCGTGCTGGGCGGTGACGCGGAGACCATCACCGAACGCGTCGCCGCAGCCTGGCAGCCCGATTGGGACATGGCGGCGGCCATCAAGGCGGCCACGGCGGCACTGGCCGGCCCGGACCGGACGCTGGCGGCGGGCGACCTCGAAGTCGCCACCCTGAGCCGGGGAAACGGTCGACGCACGTTCCGGCGCATCGACGGGGAGGAGCTGGCACAACTGCTGGCATAGGCCGCTGTACGGTTGCCTGGTGGAACGGCGCATCTTCGGTATCGAGAACGAGTACGGGGTGACCTTCACCCTGCGGGGGCAGCGCCGCCTGAGCCCCGACGAGGTGGCCCGCTACCTGTTCCGCCGCGTGGTCTCGTGGGGCCGGTCGTCGAACGTCTTCCTCGAGAACGGCGCTCGCCTCTATCTCGACGTCGGCAGCCATCCCGAGTATGCCACCCCCGAATGCGACCGCATCAGCGACGTCGTGGTGCACGACAAGGCGGGGGAGTGGATCCTGGCCCAGCTCGTGACCGGCGCGCAGGCGCGGCTCCGCGAGGAGGGGATCCGCGGCGAGGTCTACCTCTTCAAGAACAACACCGACTCGGTCGGCAA
>JBEKVF010000140.1:0-6527 GCA_049514295.1 Acidimicrobiales bacterium | reverse complement strand
GCTCAGCGAGTGAGGATGACGACCCCGGCGTTGGCGCCGCGGCCGACCGTGTGCGACAGGGCGGTCCGGGCCCCCTCGACCTGACGCGGGCCGCACTCGGCCCTGAGCTGGCGCACCAGCTCGACGACCTGGCCCAGCGCGGAGGCGCCGAGCGGCTCCCCCTTGGAGAGCAGACCACCGCTCGGGTTGACCGGGAGGCGGCCGCCGAGGGCGGTGGCGCCCGAACTCAACAGCGCGGCCGAGCCGCCGGGCTCGCAGAGGCCGAGCTCCTCACAGGAGAGGAGCTCGCGCGCCGCATCGGTGTCCTGGCACTCGACGACGTCGAGATCGGACGGCCCCAGGCCGGCCTCCTCGTAGGCGTCGGTCGCAGCCAGCGTCGTCGGCGCGGGCACCTCGTCATGTGAGAGGCCGGCCAGCGGTGTCGACTCGCTGAGGACCGGGCCTGGGATGTGGGAGCGCAGCACGGCCGCGGCCAACGTCACGGGGATGGGCGTGGACGGCACGGACGGCGAGGGCAGGTCGGCGCGGCGCAGCACGAGCGCGGCCGCCCCCTCGTTGGGCGAGCACAGCATGAAGAGGTGCAGCGGCTCGCACACGACTCGCGACCCCAGGACCTCCTCCACCGTCGTCTCCTTCTGGTACATGGCGTCGGGGTTGGCGGTGCCGTGGCGGCGGTTCTTCACCACGACGCGGGCCAGGTGGTCCTTGGTGACCCCGGAGGCGAGGCACAGCCGCTGCGCGCGCAGCCCGAAGAAGGCGGGCGTCGCGGCCAGGCCCGCCTCCTCCTGCCACGGCTCGAAGAACGAGGAGCGGATGATCCCCTTGGGCATCTTCTCCGTCCCGAACACGACGACGGTGTCGTACTGGCCGGCCCGGATGGCCGCGGCCGCCAGCATGAGGGCGGCACCGCCGCTGGCGCAGCCGGCCTCGACGTCGACGATGGGCATGCCGGTCATGCCGAGCCGGCTGAGCACCTTGTGGCCGGTCGCCACCCCGCCGTAGGCCGTGCCGCAGAACGCGGCCTGGAAGCCGCCCTTGCCGACGCCCGCTTCGCGCAGGGCGGCCCGCACCGCCGCGACGCCCATGTCGGTGGTCGAGACCCCGTCGAACCTCCCGAAGGGGTGCATCCCCACGCCGGTGATGGCGACGCTGTTCATGAGGCTGCGGGTGCGAAGGCGTAGGTCACGACGTCGTTGCCGTCGGTGTCGCGGTGGAGGGTCACGATGCGCAGCTCCATCGGCTGGCCCGCGGCAAGTGCGGCGGGGTCGCTCTCGGTCAGCCGGGCGATGACGCGCACCCCCTCGGGCAGCTCGACCACGCCGACGCCGTAGGGCACCTCGCCCTGGTACCCCGGTGGCGGCGCGGTGACCGCCGTCCAGGCCCACAGCGTGCCGGTGCCGGAGAGCTCGACCGGGTCGGGGTCCTCGGTCGCGCAGTAGGTGCAGGCGTCGGCGCGGGGGAAGTGGACCGACCCGCAGGCGGCGCAGCGGCTGCCCAGGAGCGCCGGCTCCTCGGCGTCGGTGAAGAGCCCGTCACGGACCATGACGCGCACGGCGACCTCAGCCCCCCAGCTCGACCAGCTCCAGCGCGTCGAACTCCCAGAAGGCCCGGAGCGAGGCCAGCTTGCCGGCGCCGTTGCTGCGGTAGGTGTAGACGCCGTGGACGATCGCCTGGTGGGTGCCGCCGGCGAGCGTGGTGCGGATGATGCCGACGTCGGCCACCTCGTCACCGCACAGGTAGGACTCGGCGATCTCGAACGTGATCGCCTCGCTCGACGCGATGACGGTGTCGTAGAAGGCGGCGATGGCCGCGCGCCCGTGGTGGCCCTTGCCCTCAGGGTCGAACGCCGAAGGCCCGATGGGGTCCGCCACGAAGGCGTCCTCGGCGAAGAGGTCCAGCCAGGCCTCGCGGTCCCCGGCGGTCACGGCGGCCCGGGAGCGGATGCCGAGCTCGCGGGCGGTGAGCGGTTCGTCGGTCATATGAGCTACCCCTCCTTCTCGGTGCGCGCTCTCAGCGGGCCTTGGCGATGACGTCGTCGGCGAAATGGCGCAGGTTGTCGATCTTCGCCTGCAGGGTCTCTGTGTCCTGCTCGGTGCCGTAGGGCCACCGGAAGCCAACGATCACGTCGGTGACGCCGAGCTCCTCCAAGCGCTGCACGCCGTCCGGTGTATAGGCCTCCAAGGAGATCACGTGCGTCTCGAAGGGCTTGTCCTCGGTGCCGTGCTCGCGGCGCAGCTCGGCCAGGCGGGCCAGCAGCCCGGGCAGGTCGGCGGGGTCTCCCCCGCCGTGCAGCCACCCGTCCCCGTCGACGGCGGCCCGCTTCAGGGCGGCCTCGTGGTGCCCGCCGATCAGGATCGGCACGGGAAGGCTCGGCGTCGGGCACATCTTGATGGAGGGCACGTCGAAGACCTCACCGTGGAACTCGAAGAACCCGCCAGCCATGAGGCCCCGCATGATGGCGATCTCCTCGTCCATGCGCGTGCCCCGGCGCTCCCACGGCACGCCGCAGATCTCGTAGTCCTCGGGCCAGGGGCTGGTGCCCACGCCGAGGAGGAGGCGGTTGTCGGTCAGCACGGCGGTGGAGCTGACCTGCTTGGTGATGAGCACCGGCTGGCGGATCGGCAGCTTGATCACGAACGTCACGAAGCGGATGCGCTCGGTCACCGCCCCCATGGCGGGGATCAGCGAGAACGGCTCCAGGAAGGGCTTGTCCTCGAGGAACTCCCGGGTCCCGTCGGGGTTGAAGGGGTACGTGGTGTCGGACACCTCGGGGTAGCAGATGCTGTCGGGGACGACCATGGAGTCGTAGCCGGCCTCCTCGGCGGCCTGCGCCAAGGGCAGGTAGTACGACGGATCCGTCATCGACTCCGCAAACGAGAACCGCACGACACCTCCCCTGTCATCGCCGCCTACCATGCGGCCCGTGACCGCTCATCCTGCCAGGACCAGCACTTCGGGGCACAAGCCCGTGCGGCTGAGCAGCGACGCGCCCCTGGTCACCGACCTGTCGCTCGACGACCTCGAGCGGGACGCCCGCCACAAGATCGGGGAGATGGCCTACGCCTACTACTCGGGCGGAGCCGACGACGAGCGCCTGCTGGAGGGCAACGTGGCCGCGTGGGGCCATTGGCAGTTGCACCCGCGCGTGCTGGCCGGGATCGCCGAGGTCTCCCCTGCCACGACCCTACTGGGGACCCCCGTCAGCTCGCCGGTCGCCATCGCGCCGACGGCGATCCAGGGGCTGGCCCATCCCGGGGGGGAGGCCGCGACCGCCCGGGGCGCCGCCGAGGTGGGTGCGCTGATGATCCTCTCGTCGCTCGCCACCTGCCCGCTCGAGGAGGTGGCCGCCGCCGCGCCGGGCGCCCCGCGCTGGATGCAGGTCTACATACTGCGGGAGCGGGCGCGCACCGCCGAGCTCGTCAGCCGGGCGGTAGCGCACGGCTACGGCGCGCTGGTCCTGACCGTGGACGCGCCGGTGTCGGGGCTCCGCCTGCGCGAGTGGCGCATGGGCGTGCACCTGCCCGACGACCTGGCGTTGCCCAACCTGGCCGGCGACAGCACCGACAGCGCGCGCGAGGGAGGCTTCATGGCCGTGGTGACCCACGAGTTCGAGCCCGCGCTCACGCCCGACGACATCGGGTGGCTGGCGGGCCTGAGCCCGCTCCCCGTCGTGGCCAAGGGCGTGCAGCGGGCGGACGACGCGGTGCGGTGTATCGAGGCGGGGGCTGCCGCCGTCGTCGTCTCGAACCACGGGGGGCGCCAGCTCGCTGACGCGCCGGCGACGGCCGACATCCTGGCCGAGATCGTCGACGCGGTGGCGGGACGGGCCGAGGTCTATGTCGACGGCGGCGTCCGGCGGTCGCCCGACGTGGTCAAGGCGCTGGCGTTGGGGGCGCGGGCGGCGCTGGTGGGGCGCCCGTCCCTGTGGGCCCTGGCGACCGGCGGCGCGGGCGGCGTGGCGGCGCTGCTGCGCTGGTACGAATCGGAGCTGCGGCGGACGATGGCGCTGTGCGGCGCAGCGACGGTCGACGCGATCGACCGCAGCCTGGTGCGCCGGGCGCCGGGATGTTCGCTGTCATGACGACGGTGGCGGCCATGCTGGCGGCGCGTGCCGGGGACGACCGCACTGGCGTCATGGACGCCGGTGGCAGCTGGACCTGGCGCCAGGCCATCGCCGAGGGCGCGACGCGGGGGGCGCTGGCCCGCTCGCTGTTCGGCGACGCCAAGCCCCACATCGGCGTGCTCCTCCCCAACGGGCCCGAGTACCTGTTCTGGCTCAACGGCGCCGCGCTGGCCGGTGCGGCGATCGTCGGGATCAACCCGACCCGGCGCGGCGACGCCCTGGCCGCCGACATCCGGGCCACCGACTGCGCCCTCATCGTGACGGACGCCGAGGGAGCGGCCTTGCTGGAGGGGCTGGCCCTCGGCGTGAGCCAGGAAAAGGTCCTGGTCATCGAGACCGAGCGCTACAAGTCGCTGCTGGCGCGATTCGCCGGTACGGCTGACGCCCAGGCGCTGATCCAAGACGCGGGTTCCGTCGACGAGGAGTCGCTCTACCTGCTCATCTTCACCTCGGGGACGACCGGGGTGCCCAAGGCCGTCCGCTGCACCCAGGGCCGGCTGGCCGGCATCGCCGAGGTGGCTGCCCCGGGCTACGGCTACACGTCCGAGGACGTCTGCTACTGCCCGATGCCGCTGTTCCACGGCAACGCCCTCATGGCGCTGTGGGGGCCGACGGTCATGGTCGGGGCGGCGATCGCGGTGCGACCCCGCTTCAGCGCGTCGGCCTTCCTGGACGACGTCCGGCGGTTCGGGGCCACCAAGTTCAGCTACGTGGGCAAGGCGATCGCCTACATCCTGGCCACGCCGGAACGGCCCGACGACGCGGACAACACACTGAAGAGCGCGTTCGGGACCGAGGCGTCGGTGCGCGACCGCGACCGCTTCCGCACGCGCTTCGGGTGCTATCTCATTGAGGGCTACGGCCAGAGCGAAGGCGGGGCCTCCATCAACCCGGTGCTCGGCATGCCCAAGGGCGCGTTGGGCAAGCCGGTCGACGGGATCGACCTGACCGTCATCAGCCCCGAGACGGGCGAGGAGTGTCCACCGGCCGAGTTCGACGCCGAGGGACGGCTCCTCAACGCCGGCCAAGCCATCGGCGAGCTCGTCAACCGCAGCGGCCCGGGCAAATTCGAGGGCTACTACCAGCGCGAGGACGCGGAGCGGGACCGGCTACGCAACGGCTGGTACTGGACCGGCGACCTGGGGTACGTCGACGCTGACGGGTTCTTCTACTTCGCGGGGCGGACCGGGGACTGGCTCCGCGTCGACTCCGAGAACTTCGCCGCCGGTCCGGTCGAGACGGTGCTCTCGCGCCACCCCGACCTGTCGGTCGTCGCGGTGTACCCGGTGCCCGACACCGCGTCGGGCGCGGGCGACCAGGTGATGGTGGCCCTCGAGACGGTGCCCGGCCGACCGTTCGACCCCGACGCCTTCGCGGAGTGGCTGGCGGCGCAGCCCGACCTGGGGCCCAAGTGGGTGCCCCGCTACGTGCGGGTCTCGTCCTCGCTCCCCCAGACCGCCACCGGGAAGGTGACCAAGGTCGGCCTGCGCGAAGAGGCGTGGGCCTGCGACGAGCCGATCTGGTGGCGCCCCGGCGCGGACCTCCGGTTCCAACCGCTCTGCGGCGACGACCGGGCCACGCTGGACGCCGGGCTGGCCGAGAACGGCCGGCCGCCCGTGGGCACCGCGCGCTAGAGGCCCAGGATCCCGAGGACGCCCGTCAGCTCCCCGACCCGGTGGTCGCCGGGCTCGAGCGGCGGCGCGCTCTGCCCGGCACGCTCGTCCTCCCGCCACACGTGCACGGCGGCCATGCCGACCCGCCGGGGGCCCCGGACGTCGGGCTCCCACGAGTCGCCGACGAAGAGGACGTCGCGGGGGTCGACGCTCAGCGACTCGGTGGACCGGGCGTAGATGTCGGGGTGCGGCTTGCGCGCGCCGGCCCGCGCCGAGGTGACGCCGGAGTCGACCAGGTGGAGCAGGCCGACCTCGAGGAGGAAGGCATTCAGCTCCCAGCCCCAGTTGGAGCAGACGCCGATGGCGAGACCGGCGTCCCGCAGCGAGGACAGGGTCGCCTCCGCCTCCGGGTAGGCGACCATCCGGCCCTGGTCCGACGCCCGCAGCGCGTCGATGACCTTCTCCTCGTGCGCGGCGTCGACGCCGCAGGCCCCCGTGAGGTCACACAGGCGCGACCTCACCCAGGCCTCGTACGCCTCCTCGCTGACCGAGTGGTCGGCGTGCTCGACGCCGTCGTAGCGGGAGAAGTACCCCTCGAGGACGGCGGGGTCGAGCGTGTAGCCGTGGGCGGCGAGGATCACCGCGTAGTTGGCGCCGTGGCCGTCGGCCCAGTGGGCGAGGGTCCCGTAGAAGTCGAAGATGACGGCGCTGACCACGGTCCCCATACTGTCCCGTGGCCGTGACACACCAGTGGCGGCGCGCCATCGCGGCACGGGCCGGGTAATACTTCT
>JBEKVF010000139.1:0-6560 GCA_049514295.1 Acidimicrobiales bacterium | reverse complement strand
GGGGGAGCGGCCGACGAGCGGCACCGGCTCGGTCGCCGGGTCCAGCCCGCAGACCTCGAGGATGACCCGGCGGATCTCGAGCAGTGTGCCCCGGGCCTCCATGAGTGACGTCCCGCTCCTATGGAGCCAGACGGAAATTCCCAGCTCAAGGGACAGGTCACCACTGAATGGGTCGACGGGGCCCAGCTCCGCCAGCCCGCCCAGCAGGGCGGGGGCGAAGCCCGTGGGAGCGCTCGTGACCATGGCCTCAGTGTGCCGAATGGCTGTAACAAGGTGGTGGACCGGCCTTGGGCTGGTAATTTGTCTTGCGTGCCACGCACGATCTGGAAGGGGGCTCTCAGTTTCGGACTGGTGAACATCCCCGTCGGCCTGTACCCGGCCACGTCGGACAAGAGCATCCACTTCAACCAGTTCGAAGAGGGGACGTCGGACCGCATCCGCTACAAGAAGGTGAACGAGCGGACCGGCGAGGAGGTCCCACAGGAGCGCATCGCGCGCGGGTTCGACCTCGGCGGCGGGGAGTACGTGGTCCTCAGCGACGAGGAGCTCGAAGCCGCCGAGCCGAAGAAGTCGCGCCAGGTCGAGATCTCCGACTTCGTCGAGCAGGCGGATATCGACCCTGTGTACTTCCGATCCAGCTACTACCTGGCGCCCGAAGGGGCGGGCGCCGACAAGGCGTACGCCCTGCTCCGCCAGGCCATGGCCGATTCGGGGCGGGTGGCCATCGCCACCCTGGTCATGCGCAACAAGGAGTACCTGGTCGCCATCCGGCCCGAGGACGAGGTGCTGGCCCTCCACACGATGTACTTCTCCGACGAGGTGCGTTCGCCGGGGCGCGACATCGCCCTGCCCGACACCGAGGACGTCACCGACCGGGAGCTGTCGATGGCACAGCTCCTCATCGAGTCGATGGAGAGCGACTGGGACCCAGCGCGCTACCACGACACGCACCGGGAGAAGGTCGAGGCCCTCATCGAGGAGAAGCGCAGCGGGCACGAGATCGTGCTCCAGGCCGAGCCCGAGGCCCCCGCCAAGGTCGTCGACCTCATGGAGGCCCTGAACGCGAGCATCGCCGCCGCGGCACGGCCCGCGGGCAAGAGCGCCAAGAGCAAGCCGGCGGCCAAGCGGTCCCCGGCGCGCCGGGCCGCCCCCGCCACCAAGAAACCGGCGAAGAAGGCGGCCAAACAGCCGGCCCGACCCAAGACCGTGGCCCGCCGAAAGGCCTCCTGACCGTTCGCGCGTGGACCGGGCTGTCGTGCCTGGTCGCATTCGACCGCTTTGGAGGTGTGTTGCGCACACTCGCCTTTGTCTGCATGAAATCCGTGTTCACAGTGTGATCTGATTCTTTTTTCCGCGCCAGAACGCCCGATCATGGTGTAATTCTCCTCATCGAGCCCCGCTCGAGAAGGGAGTCCACATGTCCATCGCGCAGGCACGGGTTCCGGAGGGGAGGATCCCCGAGTGGATGGGGTTCGACGGCCTCGTCCAGCTGATCTCGGTGGACGGGCAGCGGACGGTGGGTTGCCCCTACTGGGAGCTCGTGGCCGACGTGGGCGCGGAGCAGCTGCGCGATCTCTACACCGACATGGCGGTCGTGCGCCGCATCGACGCCGAGGCGATGGCGCTGCAGCGCCAGGGCGAGCTGGGCCTGTGGGCACCGCTGCTGGGCCAGGAGGCGGCCCAGGTCGGCTCCGCCCGCGCGCTCCAGCCTGACGACTTCGTGTTCCCGAGCTACCGCGAGCACGGCGTGGCCTACTGCCGCGGCGTCGACCCCGTGGCCACGCTGCGGCTCTGGCGGGGGACCGCTCTCTCCGGTTGGGACCCCGCGGACTTCGGGATCGCAACACCCGCCATCATCGTCGGGTCCCAGGCCCTTCACGCCACCGGCTACGCGCTGGGCATCACGCTCGACGGCGCGACGTCCGCTGCCGTGGCCTACTTCGGCGACGGCGCCTCGAGCGAGGGTGACGTCGCCGAGGCCTTCGGCTTCGCCGCCAGCTACATGGTGCCGGTGGTCTTCGTGTGCCAGAACAACCAGTGGGCGATCTCGGAGCCGGTGCGCCTGCAGTCGCACGCCTCCATCGCCCAGCGCGGCCAGGGTTACGGCATCCCCGGAATCCAGGTGGACGGCAACGACGTCCTGGCCGTCCTGGCCGCCACCCGGCTCGCCCTCGCCCGCGCCTACGCGGGCCAGGGTCCGACGCTGATCGAGGCCGTCACCTACCGGATGGGACCGCACACGACGTCGGACGACCCCACCCGCTACCGCTCCCACGACGAGGAGGAGGCGTGGCGGGTGAAGGACCCGCTGGCGCGGCTGCGCGCGTTGCTCCGGGCCGAGGGTCTCGCAGACGACGGGTTCGAGGAGGCCGCCACCGCCTCGGCGGAGGACGCGGCGGCCCGACTGCGCCAGGGGTGCCTGGCTCTTCCCGATCCGCCGCCCGACGCGTTGTTCGAGCACGTCTACGCCGGACCGCACCCCCTGCTCGAAGAGGAGCGGGAGGCCTATGCGGCCTACCTGGCCACGCTGGAGTCGTGATGGCCACCATGTCGTTGAGCAAGGCGCTCAACGCCGGCCTGCGCCAGGCGATGGAGCGTGACCCCAAGGTCGTGTTGATGGGCGAGGACATTGGGAAGCTCGGTGGCGTGTTCCGGGTCACCGAGGGCCTGCAGCGGGACTTCGGCGACCGCCGCGTCATCGACACCCCACTCGCCGAGTCCGGTGTCGTCGGCACGGCCGTGGGGTTGGCCATGCGTGGCTACCGGCCCGTGTGCGAAATCCAGTTCGACGGGTTCGTCTACCCGGCCTTCGACCAGATCGTCTCGCAGGTGGCGAAGCTGCGTCACCGCAACGAGGGTCGGGTGGCGATGCCGGTCACGATCCGGGTGCCCTACGGGGGCGGCATCGGTGCGGTCGAGCACCACTCCGAGTCGCCGGAGGCCTACTTCGCCCACACGGCCGGGCTGCGCGTGGTGACGCCGAGCAGTGCGGGCGACGGGCACCGCATGATCCAACAGGCCATCGCGTCCGACGATCCCGTCGTCTTCTTCGAGCCGAAGCGCCGGTACTGGGAGAGAGACGAAGTCGACGACGCCTCGCCGCTCTCCGGCATGCCGCTGCACCGGGCCCGGGTGATCGTCGAGGGGACCGACGCGACGATCGCCGCCTACGGCCCGATGGTCGCGACGGCGCTCGACGCGGCCCGGATAGGGAACGAGGAGGGGACGTCCATCGAGGTGATCGATCTCCGCTCTCTCTCGCCGGTCGATTTCGACACGATCGAGGCGTCGGTCCGCAAGACGGGCCGGCTGGTGGTGGCCCACGAGGCGTCCGTGTTCTGCGGCCTCGGAGCGGAGATCGCGGCCCGGGTGTCCGAGCGCTGCTTCTACCATCTCGAGTCCCCGGTACGCCGGGTCGGTGGCTTCGCGACGCCGTACCCACCCTCGAGACTGGAACGTCACTACCTTCCTGACGCCGACCGGATCCTCCACGAGGTTGACCGGTGCCTGCAGGCGTGAGCGGCGTCCGACACTTCCTCCTGCCCGACCTGGGGGAGGGCCTGACCGAGGCCGAGATCGTGTCCTGGCACGTCGCCGCCGGCGACGAGGTGGCGCTGAACCAGGCCCTGGTCGAGGTCGAGACCGAGAAAGCGGTGGTGGAGCTGCCCAGCCCCTTCGCGGGGACCGTGGTCGAGGTGCTGGCCGGCGCCGGTGAGACGGTCGCCGTGGGATCCCCGCTGCTCGCCATCGACACCACTGGGACGGATGGGGCAGCAGAGAAGGTGCCCATGCTGGTCGGCTACGGGCCCTCGGACGCGCCACCCAGTCGCCGGCGGAACCGCCGGGCGCATCGGGACCGGGGCCCGGCAGAGCCGGCGCACGGCGGATCGCGCCCGCTGGCCGCACCACCCGTGCGCTTCATGGCACGCCAGAGGGGCGTCGACCTGGCCGACGTCACCGGGCACGGCCCGGGCGGCCTCATCACGCGCGGCGACCTCGCGGCACATCTGGCGGGAGCGGCATCGGTGGTCCGGTCCTCGCCGTCAGCGCCAGGTCGCGAGTCGCGGGCACCCGTCCGCGGCGTCCAGAAGCACATGGCCGAGGCGATGGTCCGCAGCATTGCGACGGCACCGCAGGCGTGCGTCTTCCTGACGATCGACGTCACGCCGACCGTGCAGCTGGTCGAGCGCCTCCGCCAGAACCGGCACTTCGAGGGTCTGCATGTCACGGTGCTCGCCGTCGTGACCCGGGCGATGGTGCTCGCCCTCCGCGACCATCCCGCGCTCAACTCGTCATGGGACGACGCCACCTCCGAGGTGGTCACGAAGCACTACGTCAACCTGGGGGTGGCCGTGGCGGGCCCGCTGGGCCTCGTCGTGCCCACCATCAAGGACGCGCAGGACATGGCGTTGCGCGAGTTGACCGGAGCCTTGGCCGACCTGACGGACCGCGCCCGCGCGGCGCGCTGCACGCCCGCTGACCTCAGCGGCGGAACGATCACGGTCACCAACGTCGGCGTCTTCGGGGTCGACGCGGGTGTGCCGATCCTCAATCCCGGGGAGGCCGCCATCCTGGCCGTCGGCACCGTGCACCGTCGCCCCTGGGAATTCGGGGGCGAGGTGGCGTTGCGCGACGTCGTCGTGCTCAGTCTGGCCTTCGACCACCGTCTCGTCGACGGGCGGGCGGCGTCCCTCTTCCTCGGGGCGGTCGGCGAGATCCTGGCCGACCCGACGAACCTCATCGCCCTCGGCTGAGAGGACGCCTCAGCCGGCCTCGGCGAGCAGCCGCTGCAGGCTCTCCCGCAGCGTGCGCAGCTGCCGCTCCAGGTCCTGGAGCTCTCGGACCAACCGCATCGCCTCCTCGCGGTCCAGGGCCGGGGCACCGGGGCGCAGCATGGCGAGCGAGCGGCGCAGCGACTCCAGCTCGTACTGACGCTCCATGGCCTACGAACATATGTTCGCCGCTGGCAGTGGGGCAAGGGGAATCTCGAGCGGCCGTGACATGACGGCGCCGCCGGGCCGAACGGCCCCTTTTGGCGGCAGGCCGTTTGAACCATCGGGAGTGGGGTATGGGAGGTGTGCGGGTTAGAGCGGGCCCGCAGTGGGAGATCGTCATGAGGACCGTCCGCGACGTCATGCGGTGCGACATCGAGCTGCTCAGGACCACCGACTCGGCGGCCGAGGCGGCCCGCCTCCTGGCCGCCCGCAGCGAGGAGTCCATCCCGCTCTGCCTCTCCGACGGTCGCCTGGCCGGATCCGTGAGCAATCGCGACATCGTGGTCAGGGTGGTCGCCCGGGGCCTCGACCCGCGCCAGGTGAGCCTGTCCGAGTTCGCCCAGCCGGGTGACGTGCTGGGGCTCGATGTCGATGCCGCCGTCGACGAGGCGATGTCCGTCATGTGCCGCCACCACCGGGCCTGTCTGCCCGTCCTGGAGGGGGAGTGTGTCGTCGGCCTGGTGACGCAGCGTGACGCCGCCCGCTCGCTTGCCTTTCGCCCGCCCTGGGACGAGACCTGAACGCTGTTGGTGTCAGGACGCCGGCCGGATGAGAATACGGCGGTGACCGCACCCGACGAACCGGCCGACCAATCAGCCGACGTCCCGGCGGACCATACGGGGGACCTGGCCCGGCGGGTCGCACGGCGGCGTACCGAGCTGGGTAGGAGCATCGAGGAGGTGGCGTCGAAGGCGGGCATCGATCCCGGCTACCTCCGCTACTTCGAGGAGAGCACGGGGGGGCGCCTCAGCACGGGCACCATGCTCCTCTTGGCGCTCGCACTCGAGTCCACGCCCGAGGAGCTCTACGGCGGGCGGGTGGACCGGCCCACGGGGCGGGGCCGGGCGGGCCGGCGTCCCGAGCTCACGGAGCTGACGTCGGAGCAGTGCGAGGCGCACCTGCGGGCCGGGGGCGTCGGGCGGGTGGTCTTCGTGTCACCCCGGGGCACCGTCGCACACCCGATGAACTACGTCGTCAGCAAGGGAGACGTGATCGTCAGCACGACCGCGGAACAGGCCGAGCACTTCGTGGGACAGGCCCGGGTGAGCTTCCAGATCGACCGCGTCGACGAGTCCATGAGCGAGGGCTGGAGCGTGCTGGTGACCGGACCGACGCGACCCGTGGACGACCCGGACGAGGTCGTGGCGCTGGTCGCGCTGGGGCTCGTGCCATGGGCGGGCGGCGAGCGCCACACGCTGATCCGCATCCACCCCGACGAGATCACGGGGCGGCTGATCGCCCAGTCGGTGGCCCCGGTCTAGGAGATTCGCGGGAGGTCGGTCATGTGCGCGAGCAGGCGCGCGTAGTCGATGAGGTGGCGGTCGCTCAGGAAGTGCTGGCGGACGTGGCGCCGGGCCCGTCGTCCCATGGATGCCATCTCCGCCGGATCAGCCAGCAGGGTGGCCAGCGTCTCACCGAACGCGTCGAGGTCGCTGGGGTCCTCGAGGAGGATGCCTGCCCCCGGGGGGATCTGGCCGACGATGCCGCCGACGGCCGACGCCACGACGGGCCTGGATTTCCACATGGCCTCGGTCACCGTGAGACCGAACCCTTCCTGCAGGCTCT
>JBEKVF010000138.1:0-6562 GCA_049514295.1 Acidimicrobiales bacterium | reverse complement strand
GCAGGGAATTGGAACCCCCCCTCCAACCCTGATGAGTCTTGAGAAGGGATCGCCCTCCCCCCCGGCGATCCCTTCTCCTAATTTCGGGCCCATTCTGGCCCGGTTCGAGAACCTCTCGGGCACCCTGGGCGGGGTGTGCGAACTGCTTTAGGCTGCGTAGCCGTGGCCCCGAGCGCCGTCTTCATCGACCTCGACCGGACACTGCTGTGCCGGGCGTCGGGCCAGGCGCTGAACCGGGCCCTCGTGCACGAGGGGGTGCTCCCGGAGGGGCGCTCCCTGCCGGGGGACAAGCTGCTCTACGCCGTGAACGACCGCTTCGGCGAGAACCTGTTCTCCATGTCCCTGGTGCGGGCGGCCGCCCGGGTGGCCCGGGGCTGGCGCCAGGAGCAGGTCCAGGCGGCCGGTAGGAGGGCCGTGGCCGGGCTGAGCGAGCTGGTCGCCCCGTTCGCCCCTCAACGCCTGGCCGCCTTCCGTGCCGAGGGGCACCGCCTCGTGCTCTCGACCACCACGCCCGTCGACATGATCGCCCCCTTCGCCGAGGCCCTCGGCTTCGATGACCTGATCGCGACCGTCTACGAGACCAAAGACGGCCGCTACACCGGTCGGCTCTACGAGGGATTCGTGTGGGGGACCGGCAAGCTGCGCGCCGTGCGCGAGTGGGTAGACGCCAAGGGGATCGATCTGTCCGACTGCCACGCCTGCAGCGACAGCATCTTCGACGTGCCGTTGCTCTCCAGCGTGGGCACGGCCCACGCCGTGAACCCTGATCCGTCGCTCACCGTGGTGGCCACGGCCCGCCGCTGGGCCATTGAGCACTGGGACCGGCCGCCGGGCGTTCCGAGCGTCGTGGGGCTCGAGCCGTACCACATGCTCCGCCCTTTCGTCCGCAAGCTGACCTTTCCGTATGCGCGCTTCGACATCGCCGGGATCGAGAACGTGCCCGCACGCGGCCCGGTGCTGCTGGCCTCCAACCACCGGAGCTACTTCGACGTGGCCGCGCTCGCCCTGGTTGCCTGCGCCATAGGCCGGCCCGTGCGCTTCCTCGGCAAGAAGGAGATCTTCGACGCGCCCGTGGTCGGGCTGATCGCGCGCGCCATCGGCGGCATCGCGGTGGACCGGGGCGGCGGATCGAGCCAGCCGCTGCGCGACGTCGAGTCTGCGCTCAAGGCGGGCGAGGTGGTCATCGTGACCCCGCAGGGGACCATCCCGCGTGGCCATGACTTCTTCGACCCGGTGCTACACGGCAAGACGGGCGTGGCACGTCTCGCCGCCTCGACCGGCGCCACCGTCGTGCCCGTCGGGCTGTGGGGGACAGAGAAGGTATGGCCCCGCTCGGCGCGGGTTCCCGACTTCACCCTCGTGCGCAACCCGCCGAAAGTGACGGTGCGGGTGGGCAAGCCGGTGCCCCTGTCGCTCACCGACGCCAAAGTGGACACCGAGACGATCATGCAGGCCATCAGCGCGTTGCTGCCCGCGGAGTCGCGGGTGCGCCACGAGCCGACAGCCGAGGAGCTGGCGCGCACCAAGCCGCCTCGGTGAGGGCGCGGCTCGCCAGCGCGACCACCCGCGCCGTCAACGCGGCGTCGCGCCGCCTGGGTCGCGGCCAGGGAACCGTTGCCGGAGGCCGGGCCGGGCTCCGGCTCGACCCGAAGCTCCTCGAGCACCTGAGCGCCGGGCGACAGGTGGCGCTCGTCACGGGGACGAACGGAAAGACCACGACGACGCGCCTGCTGACGGTTGCCCTCGGTGCCACGGGTGACGCGGTCGTGAGCAACGAGACGGGGTCGAACATGCCGCCGGGGCACGTCGCCGCGCTCGCCGGGTCGCACGCCGCGCACGCCGTCCTCGAGGTGGACGAGGTCTACCTCCCGCGGGTGCTCACCGCGACGACGGCCGCCGCCGTCGTGCTGCTGAACCTGTCGCGGGATCAGCTCGACCGCACGAACGAGGTGCGCATGGTGGCGGGTCGCTGGCGGGCGGCACTGGCCGCGGCGCCGCACACCCATGTCGTCGCCAACGCTGACGACCCGCTCGTGGCCTGGGGCGCGGGCGTGGCCCGTGACGTGCACTGGGTGGGAGCCGGCCTGCGCTGGCAATTCGATGCGGTGGGCTGTCCGGCCTGTGAGGGTCGCATCGAGTTCAACGAGGCGGGGTGGTCGTGCGCGGGGTGCGGCTTCGCCCGCCCCGAGCCGGAGGCGACGCTCGTGCTCTCGGCGGACGGTGCGGCGAGCGGGGTGTGGGCCGACGGCAGGACACACCCGGTTCGGCTGACGCTGCCGGGTCGGTTCAACCAGGCCAATGCGCTCATGGCGACCGTCGCGGCCGAAGTGTGCGGCGTCGACGCGTTCACGGCGCTCGAGGCGATGGAGCACGTCGAGCAGGTGGCCGGCCGCTTCACCGTGCGCTCCTTCGGCGAGGTGCAGGCCCGCCTCATGCTGGCCAAGAACCCTGCCGGGTGGGACGAGCTGCTCGACCTGGTGGCCGGGTCGGACGCACCCCTGGTGGTCAGTATCAACGCGCGGGTGGCTGACGGAGCGGACCCCAGCTGGCTGTGGGACGTGCCCTACGAGCGGCTGGTCGGTCGTGCCGTGGTGGCCACCGGAGACCGCTTCCGCGACCTCTCCGTCCGCCTGCACTACGCGGGTGTGGCGCACACGACGGAGCCCGACCCGGTCCAGGCCGTCGCGAAGGCGGCCGACGGCACCGGCGCGGTCGTCGACGTGATCGGGAACTACACGGCGTTCCACGACCTCCTCGGGGCGCCGCAGTGAGCGGACCGCTGCGCGTCGCCGTGGTATATCCCGACCTGCTGGGCACGTACGGGGACGGGGGCAACGGGCTCATCCTCGCCCGGCGCGCCGAATGGTGGGGCCGTGACGCCGAGCTGCTGCAGGCGGCATCCGACCACCCGCTGCCCGAGGCGGACATCTATTGCCTCGGCGGGGGCGAGGACGGGCCGCAGGTTCGCGCCGCTCGCACGCTCATCGACGACGGGACCCTGGCCCGGCGGGTGGCGGGCGGTGCCGTGGTGCTGGCGGTGTGCGCCGGGTTCCAGGTGGTGGGGCGGAGCTTCCCCGGTGCCGACGGCGAGCCCCACGAGGGCGTGGGGCTCCTTGACGTCGAGACCGTGAAGGGAACGGGCCCGCGTGCAGTGGGCGAGGTGGTGGCCGAGCCCGAGGGCATCAAGGGTCTCCCCGTACTCACGGGATTCGAGAACCACGGCGGCCGGACGAGGCTGGGGGAGGGCACCGTCGCGTTGGGTCGGGTCACCTCCGGCATCGGCAACGGCGACGGCGGCGGAGGCGAGGGGGCTGTCGCCGGCCGAGTGGTCGGGACCTACCTTCACGGTCCGGTGCTGGCGCGCAATCCGGCGCTGGCCGACCTGCTGCTCTCCTGGGCGCTCGCTGACGCCGATCTCGAGCCACTCGACGACTCGGCGTCGGAGAGCCTGCGCGACGAGCGGCTCGGCGTCGGGCGCCGCAAGGGGCGACTGCGCAGGCGGAAGTAGAGGGAGGCGATCCGCATGCGGACACTGCTGAACGTGCTGTGGTTCGTTCTCTCGGGCCTGTGGCTCGCCATCGGCTACGCCATCGCCGGAATCGTGCTCTGCCTGCTGATCATCACGATTCCCTTCGGCGTGGCGTGCTTCCGCCTCTCCGCCTTCGTGGTGTGGCCGTTCGGACGGGCGCTGGTGCGCAAGCCCGAGGCGGGCGCGCCCTCCGCGGTGGCCAACGTCATCTGGTTCGTCCTGGTGGGCGTGTGGATGGCCCTGGCGCACGTTGTCCTGGGGCTGGTGCTCTGCCTGACCATCATCGGCATCCCGCTCGGGCTGGGGAACTTCAAGCTGGCCGCCGTCGCCATCGCACCGCTGGGCAAGGAGATCGTGCCGACGAGCGACCCGCGCGCCCAGCTGGGTGCCATCGCCTTCTGACCCCCCGTCGTTACGTGCTGGCCAGCACGATCTCCGTGTCGCCCGGCCAGTCCCAGAACAAGCCCTCGGGAGAGTGCTCCCGCAGCAGCTCACGCAGCGCGGCCTCGAAGGCCGCCCTCGAGTCGCCGAAGCGGCGTGGCGCGGCGTAGGACGTGGAGTAGTAGCCCGCCACGATCGAGTCCACGTCGCGCACGATGTCCGGTCGGCCCGGCGCATAGACCGTCCGGCAGTGGCCGAAGAGCGATGCGCGCAGGTCCGCTTGGTACAGGTGCGGTGTCGCCCGCCCCCGCTTGGCCAGCAGCGACGGGTCTTCGTGGGCGAACTGCTTCACGAGCGCCATGATCTCGACCTCGGGGATGCGAGGGCGCGCCGGCCCCGGAGGCTCGGGCCGACCCTCGGCGCAGTGGCCGATCAGCGCCACGGCGCCCCCCGGTTCGAGGAGCTCGTGCACCGCGTCGAGCACCGGCACGCCTGCTGTCCAGTGGTACGACTGACCGAACGTCACCAGCCGACAGGGGCCGGTGGCGAGGCTGGCGAGATCCTCGGCCACCCCCCGGGCCCAACGAATGGCACTCAGCCCCGCTGCCTCCGCCCGCCGCCGGCCCTCGGCGAGCATCCCGGGATCGGGGTCGACGGCGACCGACTCGTCGAAGTCCGGTGCCAGCTCGACCGCGAGGACCCCCGGTCCACAGCCGACGTCGAGCAGGCGTCCGTGGCCGTCGAGCGGGAGCTCGCGCCGCAGCGTCGCGAGGAGCTGACGCGAATAGGGAGGCCGCCCCGCCATGTAGTAGCTGGAGGCCTCGCGGAACGCATCGGGATCCCGCGTCACACCGAGCGGGTGACCTCGAGGCAGAGGAGATCCTTCGCCACCACGACCGTGCCGCCGAAGTGCTCCTTCGCCAGAGCGACCCACTCGTCCTCCGTACCGGGCTGTGGCGCGGGCACGAGGTGCGTCAGGACGAGGGTGCTGACGTCGTTGCGGGCGGCCGTCCGGGCAGCGTCCTCCACGGAGGAGTGGTAGTCCAGGACATCGGTCAGCCTGGCCAGGCCGAGCGGCTCGATCAGGTCGCGGCGGACGACGGTGTGGACGAGCATGTCGGCCCCTGCGCACAGCTCGTCGAGGCCCCGACACGGGACGGTGTCGCCGGCGATCACGACGGATGCGCCGCCCTCCTCAATCCGGTACCCGACGGTGGGGCGCACGGGTGCATGGTCGGTGGGGGCGGCCGTGACGCGTACCGATCCCCCCTCCAGCACCAGACCACACTCGCACTCGGTGACGTCGGCCGACGGGCGCCACTGCAGGTCCGCGTGGTGGGCCATGCGGTAGCCGATGTCGAGCTCGAGCATCGCCTCCGTCGCCTGGAGCAGTCGGGTGCTGCCGTGCGGGCCGAACACGGGTAGTGGGTTGGGCTGGAACGACGTCACCCAACGAGAGGTGAAGACGTCGTTGAGATCGGTCGTGTGATCGCTGTGCAGGTGGGTCAGGAACAGGCCGCGCAGGGCCCCTGCGCTCGAGCCGGCGGCCGCGGCGCGCATGAGGACGCCTCGCCCGCAGTCGAACAGCAGGTCACCGAGCTCCGTGCGGATCAGGGTGGCGGGCCCGGCGCGCTCCGCATCGGGAAGCGGGCTACCGCTACCGAGGACGATCGTCTGCATTGGGCTCCTCTCGGTCGGGTGTCGCACTCGCCCGGAGCAGCATGGCACCGTTGGTACCATGCTGCAGCAACGGCTCGGGAGGGTGGTGGAAGTGCCACGATGGAGTGCCGACGACACGGAGGCCGTGATCCGAGAATTGGGCGCGCACGGGATGGGCGGCATCAATCCGAACGAGTCGCAACTGCGCACCCTGCTCCAGTCCGGCCACGAAGGTTCCTTGCAGTTCGTGAACCTCTTGGCCTACCGCGGCCGTGCGGATTACCCGGAGGGCCATGAACTGGCGGGAGCGGGCCTCTCAGGAGCCGAGGCATACGGCCGCTACGGAGCGATCGCGCTCGGGCACGTGCTGCGCCGCGGGGGCGAGCTCACGCTCTACAACGACGTCTATCAGGTACTGATCGGACAGACCGGACGGTGGGACCAGGTCGCGGTCATGCAGTATGCCGACACGGCCGCCTTCGTCGACATGATCCGGGACCCCGACTACCAGGCGGGTCTGGTGCATCGCGATGCCGGTCTGGCCGAGACGGTGATCCTCGTCTCGCGCTCGCTGCTCCCGGGCTGACGGCGCGCTACCAGAGTCCCGGGACGAGCTTCTTCGTGTGGCCGCGGTAGTCCGCGTAGCCGGGGAGGTCACGGTTGAGCAGGCGCTCTTCGGCGTCCATCCGGTGGGCGTAGGCCGGGAGGAGGAGCGCGAGCACGCTGCCGACGACGACGGCGCTGCCCGAGGACAGGGCGAACCCGGACCAGATGAGCAGCGAACCGAGGTAGCCGGGGTGTCGGATGTGGCGGTAAGGGCCATCGTCGGTCACGCTCTGCTCATTCGTTATGCGCAACGTGCGCGAGTAAGCCTCCGACAGGGCCTGCATCGACCACACGCGAAGCGCCAGCCCGGCCGCCAGGACGGCAAGTCCCAGCGGTGCGCAGACGGCGGGAAGCGGGCGCACCCGCAACCGGCGCAACAGTGGGGCG
>JBEKVF010000137.1:0-6566 GCA_049514295.1 Acidimicrobiales bacterium | reverse complement strand
CCTCGTCCTCGACTCCGGAGGATGGGTCCTGGTGTGGGTGGGCCTGTGGTTCCCTCTCGACACGCTCCTCTTCACACCGCTGTCGTACGGGCGTGAGAACCGCGTGCTGGAGCGTCTTCGCAGCGCCAGCGTTGTCGTTGGGCCACACCCGGCCGTGAAGCTCTGAAGCGTCGCGTCAGCCGCCGTCACGTACCATTGAAGGGTGGCTGATGGTGGGGTCGCCGGGTTCCTGCGGGCACTCGTTCGCCCCCAGGTGCTCCGCACCTGCAGCTCGTGCGGGCACTCCTGGACGGTGCCGCGCTATTACACGAAGCGTCACTTCCGGGGGCTCTCGCTGTCCGCCGGAGCGCGGCAGGTCGCGCCCAGGGGAACCGGCTTGATGACGCCCGAGACCCGCTCCGAGGTGGAGGAGGTCAGGAGCGAGAGCGAAGAGGCAACCCGGACGCACGCCGCGTTCGCCAAGTGTGCCCGCTGCCGGTCGAGCAGCTTTTCCCAGAGGCGGCTCTGGCACGAGTCGAAGACGGTGTTCGACGGGGACGATGAGTCAGGGGTTGCCTGAACGCCGCAGCGGGGCTCAGAAACCCGGCCGGCTGTCCGAGCGCTCGCCAGGCTGGTCGCGACGCACGCGCCTTCTGCGGAGCCACGAGAACAGGACCACCCGGGCCACTAGGAGGATCCCACCGATCCCGAGCACCCAGAAGATGGCGGCGTGCGAGCCGACGAAGGAATCGACCAGCAGGAAGCGCAATGCGAAGAGGATCAGCAGGATCCCTATCCACGCGCTGCCGCCGCGCATCCCGATGCCGAACCGGCCACCGCCGCCGTAGCCGTAGCGCCGGTTGGTGGAGCCGTCCGCAGTGGGCCCGCCGTTGCCGCGTCCACCGGGGACCGCGATGCCCTGGCGACGCTGTGCCTGGGCGAAGCGGCGGATCTGGTCTCGATGGTCGAGGGCGTACTGGCGGGGGTCGATTCCCTGCGCACGGAGCTCCTCAATCGAGGTGCCGAAGATCTGGGTGAAGTTGGCGCGGACCCACTGCTGGCGGCTCTGCGTTCCGCCACTGCGCTGCGGGTTGGGGACGCCGTCGGTCGGGACTGGGTCGATGCCAAAGTCTTCCATGTCCCTCACGCTGCCCGAACGCGGGCCGGGTGCAGCGGCTCGACGTGCCTCGACCGGGGGACCGACGTCGGGCAGGCGCTCCGCACGGCTACGCCTGATCGGCCTGATCGCGGGTCTCCCGGCCGGGCTGCGACGGGAGGGCCACCAGCACGAGCACGGCACCGCCGAGGGCGACGATCGCGCCCACGGCGAGCGACACCCCGTTCCCGCTCATGAAGGCCGTGCGCGCCGCGCGGGCCAGCAGTGCTCCGGTTGCCCCGCCGACGCTCGCCGCCACAGCGAGGGCACCTCCGAGGGATCCGAGGATCGTGTGGGCGACAGGGGCCGGTACGTGCTGACCGGACAGCACCGCGGTCATGTGATCCTGGTAGCGGGTCAGCATCACGCTTCCCACCACGGCCACGCCCAGCGCGCCTCCGACCTGGAGGGCCACGGTGTTGGTGGCCGAGCCGATCCCGGAGTCGCCCCGGGGGACCGAGCCGATGACCGAGTTCGTGGCAGTGGGCAGCATGAGCCCGGCGCCGAAGCCGATCAGCAGCAGGCCGAGAATGATGTCGCCGTACGTCGTCTCGAGCCTTGAGACCGCCGACACCTGCCACAGCCCACCGGCGATCGACGTCAGGCCGGCGGCCACGGTGAACTTGGTGCCGATGAGGCGGGCGAGGACCGGGGACAGCGCGGCACTGACGATCACCATGGCGGCAATGGGCAGAATCCGGATCCCGGCTTGGAGCGGTGACAGCCCTAGGTCGAACTGGAGGAACTGCGTCGAGAGGAACAGCGCGCCCATCAACCCGAACACACCCAGGCATTCGGCCGCGAGTGCCGTGGAGAACCTCCGGTCACGGAAGAACTCCAGCTTGAGCATGGGGTGCGTGCTGTGGGATTCCCAGGCGACGAAGCCGCCGAGAGCGACCAGGCTGGCCGACCCGGCCCCCACCACGATCCCCGAGGTCCACCCCTGCGTCGGACCCTCGATGATCGCCCAGAGCAGCAGCCCGAGGCCGGCGATCGACAACACGGCCCCGACGGGGTCGGGCCGGTGCACGTCCGGGTTCTTCGAGTCGGGAACCAGTGCCGCGGCACCCACCAGGCCGATGAGGACGATCGGGACGTTCACGAGGAAGATCGACCCCCACCAGAACCTCGAGAGCAGGAGTCCGCCGGCGATCGGGCCGATGGCGATCCCGAGTCCGGCGGTCCCAGCCCAGGCGCCGATGGCGCGTGCCCGCTCGCCCGGATCGCGGAAGACGTCGTTGATGATCGACAGCGACGCCGGAATGGTGAGGGCCGCGCCGGCCCCCATCAGGGCGCGACAGGCGATCAGCAGATGGACGGAGCCCGAAAAGGCCGCACCGACCGATCCCGCCGCGAAGACCGTGAGCCCCATGAGGAAGAACCGTTTGCGCCCGAAGCGATCGGCCAGGCTCCCTCCGACGAAGAGGAGGCCGGCGAACACCATCGCGTAGGAGTCGACGATCCACTGCAGCTCACTCGATGTGGCGTGCAGAACCCGGACGAGGGTCGGAAGGGCAACGTTGAGGATGGTGTTGTCCACGTTGATGATGAGCGCGGCGAGGCACACCACGACCAGGGCGGCCCACCGGCGCCAATCCTGGAGGCCGAGCGGCGTGGCCGCCGATCGGGTCATCTGGCTCACCGGACCAGTCCAACCGAGGGCGCGTCGGCGGACCAGGGCCGAAGGTCATCTGGGCCATGGGCCGTGACGCCCCGGCTCAGCCCTCCAGCAGGCGCAACGCCAGGCGCCGGCCTCGCCCCTGTCGCATCGCCAGCGCCACCCACAGCTGGAACAGGGCGTCGATGATCGCCTCCTGATCCTCCCCGACGTAAACCGGGCGCAGGCCCACGCCCTCGATGACGGTCTCGACCGTCTCCCGGTCGCCGACCGGAGCAGAGAAGAACATGTCGGCCCGCTCACCGTCGAACACGGGGTCCGCCATGTTCTCACCACCCAGCGTGTTGAACGCCCGGGCGTAGCGAACCGTCGACGGAAGGGAGGCTCTCGCGTTGGCGACCTCGGCACCCATCTGGTTGGTGGCGTCGATCACCAGCTTTCCCGCCAGTGCGTCACCGTGTGCCGCGGTCAGATCGGCGACCGCCGCGCCCGGGAGGGCGAGGATCACGACGTCGGGGTCGGACAGCGCCTCGCCGACCGGCGCGACGGTCGCGCCCGTCCCGGCGGGAACCTCGTCATCGGGATGCCGGGAGCCGTAGACGACCTGGTGCCCGGCGTCGGCGAGCGAGTGTCCGAGCGTGGAGCCGATGAAGCCGGTTCCGATGATCGTGACCTTCATCGAAGTCCCCTCTGCCTGCCGCGGCCGGCGCCTGTGGTCGGCCCGATTGTCAGCCAACCCCACAAACCCCGGACCGTCAAGGCCTCGGGTCCGGGTCGGCCCGCGGCCGGGAGCCGTCCGAGTCCGTGTTAAATGAGAGAGTGACCTACTCCGACGGATCTCGTGGAGGACGGCCACTGACGCTCGAAGGTCTCGAGGCCGCCATCCGCGCATCGTGGTCTCTCGATACCTGCGATCCGAGCGACGCCGCGCAATGGACGTCGGCCAACCCTTCCCGGGGTCAGTGCGCCGTCACCGCCCTTGTCGTCCACGACCTGCTCGGCGGCCTGCTGCTCGAGGCCGAGGTGCACCGCGCCGACGGCTCGCCCCAGGGCTTCCACTACTGGAATCGGCTGGCCGGCGTCGACGTCGACCTCACCCGGGACCAATTCGCGGATGGTGAGGTCGTGGAGGAGCCGCGCCTGATTGACAGGCTGCCGTCGGCCCCGTGGCTGGCCCACGACCAGTACCTCAAATTCCGGGACCGCGTGAGGAGAGCGCTCGCAGTGCAGTAACCGGGCGCGAGCCGTCCCTGAGCATCCGGGGCGGCGCAGCGCAGCGATATCATCACGCATGGCGAGGGCAGTCCTGCTCGACATCGACGGGGTGTTGACCACGTCGTGGAGACCGCTGGCGGGAGCAGCCGAGTGCATCCGGTGGCTGCAAGAGCACGACGTCGGGTTCCGCCTGGTCACGAACACCTCGTCCAAGTCCCGGCGGGAGATCGCCGCCGATCTCGCGGCCGTCGGCGTGCAGGTCGACGGCCGCGAGATCCTGACGGCCGTCACCGCGGCATCTCGGTACCTGGCGGTGCACCATCCGGGGCTGGACTGCTACATCGTGAACGAGGGGGAACTCACGGAAGACCTGCGGGGCGTCACGGCGGTCGGCCCGGAGTCCGCCGGCGTCGTGCTCCTCGGGGGGGCCGGACCCAGCACCGGCTACATCGAACTGAACAACGTGTTCAGGCTGGCCATGGACGGCGTGCCAGTCGTCGCCCTCCACCGGAACACCCACTTCCAATCGGGGGATGGCCCCGTGCTCGACATGGGCGCCTTCCTGTCGGGGATCGAAGCCGCCGCGGGCATCGACATACCGGTCGTCGGGAAGCCGGCGCGGGCGTTCTTCGACGCGGCGCTCTTCGACCTCGGGGTGAGCGCCGCAGACGCACTGATGGTGGGAGACGACATCAGGTCTGACGTCCTCGGTGCGCAGGCGCTCGGAGTCGTCGGGGTCCTGGTCAAGACCGGCAAGTTCCGGCCGGCCGACCTCGAAGTCGCCGCGCCGGACCACGTCATCGACGGCATCGGCGATCTCCCGGACCTTCTCCAGCGGATGGAGGCTGCGGAAGCGTGACCTCCTGTCGGCGGTGTCGGTTTCGCGCCTACCCCGCCTCGACCGGCACGCGGTCGAAATAGAGGTCGGGACGGCGCTCGTCCTCCAGCAACCCGGAGATCCCCTCGCGCTCATACGCGAGGTGCAGGTCGATGCGATGGACCAGGAGCTCGGCCCGGCTCGATGAGCCCGGCACAGCCCGGCTGGCCTCCGCCACCACGGTGCCGGTCGGCGCCACAATCCGGCTGGCGCCCAGCAGGGTGGACGTCGAGTGCGAGCCGGCCTGGTTGGCCTGCACCCACCATTGGCTGTTGGTGAGGGCCAGGGCGGGGTAGAGGAGGTCCCAGGCGTTGGCGCCCTCCACCTCGTAGGCGGCAGGGGCGAGGATCAGGCGCGCGCCGCGCAGGGCCAGGGTGCGGGCGACCTCGGGGAAGTCGCCGTCGAAGCAGACCACCAGGCCGACCCGGCCGAGGGCGGGGTCGTCGAACGTCGTCAACCGGTCGCCGGGGGTGAACACGGTGTGCTCGAGTGTCGGCGGGAACAGGTGCGCCTTGCGGTGCCAGGCCACCAGATCGCCGCGGGGGTTGAAGACGAGCGCCGTGTCGTAGAGGAGGCCGTTCTCGCCCAGTTCGGGCACACTGCCCGCCGCCAGCCACATCTCACGCTGGCGGGCGGCCTCGGCGAGCCGCTCCGAACGCGGGCCCTGGCGCGGCTCGGCGTCCGCTCTGGCGTCGCGACCGAGGGTCTCGGGGTCGTAGCCGCACGACCAGAGCTCCGGGAGCACCAGGAGCTCGACGCCACGTGACGCCGCCTCGTCCATCATGCCGAGCGCCACGCTCATGTTCTGCCGTGGCTCGCCTGGTGTGGACAGCCACTGGGCCACACCAACCAGAAGGTCTCGCTTCACGTCGGTTCTTGAATATCCCCGCTTCGTACGGCAGTGCGACGCTCACCTTACGGGTGCAACATTCGCGGCCGGTTTCCCGTACGTGAATGCACTGTTACAAGCGAGCCGCCCCGGGTCAGGTGCCGCCACGCCGAGCCAGCAGCGTGACCAGGTCGTAGAGCACGTGCGCCGCGGCGACCGCGGTGATCTCGGCGTGGTCGTAGGGGGGGGACACCTCCACCACGTCCCCACCCACGACGGCGGCTGGCTCGAGCCCCCGCACCAGGGCCAGGAGCTCCCGGCTGGTCAGGCCGCCCGCCTCGGGCGTGCCGGTGCCGGGGGCGTGCGCCGGGTCGAGGACGTCGATGTCCACCGACACGTAGACGGGCGCGTCCCCGACCCGTGCCAGCACCTGTTGCACCACGGCGCTGACACCCCGGGTGTCGACGTCGTCCGTCGTGATCTGGGCGAAGCCCATGCCGGTGTCGTCGGACAGGTCGGCGTCCGAGTACAGCGGTCCCCGCAGCCCGACGTGGACGCTGTGGTCGCGCAGCAGCAGGCCCTCCTCCCAGGCCCGCCGGAACGGCGTCCCGTGGGTGAAGCGCTGTCCGAAGTAGGTGTCCCACGTGTCGAGGTGCGCGTCGAAGTGCACCAGGGCGAGCGGCCCGTGTCGCCGGGCCGTGGCCCGTAGGAGGGGCAGGGCGATGGTGTGGTCGCCCCCGATCGCCACCAGACGCCCGCCGTCCGCCAGGAGCGCGTCGGCCCCGGTCTCAATCTGGGTGACCGCCACCTCGGCGCTGAACGGCGTGCAGGCGATGTCGCCGGCGTCGACCACCTGGGCCAGCTCGAAGGGGAGCGCGTCGAGCGCCGGGTT
>JBEKVF010000136.1:0-6584 GCA_049514295.1 Acidimicrobiales bacterium | reverse complement strand
TCCCGGTCGACCACCTCCCAGCGCCCGGCCAGGAGCACCACCACGTTCGGCTTGACCTCGTTCATGGCGTTCAGCCACTGGTACGGCCAGGGCTGCTGGTTCAGGGGCTCTCCCGAGACCAGCGGCGACCCGTCGCAGGCGGGCGGAGTCTCGTCACGGGCCCCCATGAGCTCGACCACGGGTCCGTCGACCACACCGCAGCCGAGGATGCCCTTGTCGGAGAGGACGTAGCCGTACTTGGCCTGGTCGGGCGGGTACGACAGCCCGATCCCGAGCGTCAGCGCCACCGAGTCGCCGAAGAGGAGGACCCGCACCGGTGCCGCCGTCGGGGCCGCACCGGGCACGGTTGACGCCGTGGTCGACGTGCCAGTGTCGGCGTGGATGGCCGACGGGAACGCCGTGCTGGCGACCGCGGTGGTCCCGGTGGTGGCCGCGACGACGGCGACAAGGACGGCGCCCACGCCGGCGGGCACCACCAGCCACGCCCTCCACTGGCTGACGAAGGTGCCCATGCGGATCGGGCGCTCAATCAGGTGGAACGACACGACGGACACGGCGAAGGTGACGATCACGCGCACGACGAAGAGCTCGTAGCCGTAGAGCCCCGTACGGGCATGGTCGAGCCAGATGAAGATCGGCCAGTGCCAAATGTAGAGGCCGTAGGAGATCCGCCCCACGTAGCGCACGGGTGCCAGCGACAGGACACGGGGGACGATGCTGCGCGGTGCGGCGACCGCGGACAGGATGACAGCCGCAACCGCGAGCCCGATGAGGAAGAACCCGCCCGAGTACGGGAACGAGGAGGTCGACGTGGTGAGCACCCAGAGCGCGACCGCGGCGAGTGCGCCGACGATCCCCACCACGCCGCAGAGCATCGTCCCGACGCTGCCGGCGGGCCGCCACAGCTCCCCCTTGGCCAGGCGGCCCTCCTCGTGGCTTCGCCTCGTGACCAATACGAGCCCGACGGCGAGCGCGCACCCGATGAACAGGCACTGCGAGCGAGTGTCGGTGCCCAGGTACACCCGATTGGTGTTGAGGCCGCCGTCGTACAGCACGTACATCCAGGTCGCCGACGCGATGGCCGCGGCACAGCACAGCGCGAACAGGGCCCGCAGGCTTCGCGTGAAGTGCATGACGCCGAGCACCACCAGCGGCCAGATCACGTAGAACTGCTCCTCGACTGCCAGCGACCAGGTGTGCAGGAGTGGCGAGGAGGCCGCCGTCTCGTTGAAGTAGTTCGAGTTGACGAGGATGAAGTGCCAGTTGCTCACGTAGAGCAGCGTGGACAGCGCGTCCAGGCGGAGTGCACCGTACGTCCCCTTGGGCACGATCACCGATGCGAAGAAGGCCACGAAGAGCAGCATCAAGAGGAGCGCGGGGAGGAGTCGCCGCGCCCGGCGGGCCCAGAACGCACCGAGCTTGATGGTGAGGCTCTGGCGCCACTCGCCGATGAGGAGCGAAGTGATGAGGAAGCCCGACAGGACGAAGAAGGCGTCGACCCCCATGAACCCGCCGTCCATGTGCGGGATCCCGCCGTGGAACATCATTACGGCCAGGACCGCGCAGGCCCGGACCCCGTCGAGGGCGGGGAGGTAGGCCAGACGAGTGTGCGAAATCGCGCTCTCGTCGTCCTGCATCGGGCCCTTCCTCCTGGTTGCGATCAGCCCGGCACCGCATTCTTCTGGGTGTCCGGGGATCAGACATTCTCTCAGACCGGGCCTGCCGCCCCGGGGCACCGGTGACTCGCTACCCTGAGGCCTCCTGAGCCCGACCCGACCCCTGGCCGCCCCCCTCCCACGCCGCAACGCCCCGGTGCGCCGCCGGCGCTTCGTGGCGTTTCTCCTGTTGGTTGCCGTGATCGGGGCCGGCGCGGCCATCGCCACCCACCTGGACCGCGGGCCCGGCCTCAGCCCGCTGCGGGGCCGGATCGTCGCCCTCGCGGAGGGGCAGGTGGGGTACCGGACCGATCCGGCCGACACGTACTGCAACAAGTTCAGCGCCTACTGGGAGGCCGGCGTCGACGACTGCGGCAACGGCAACCTCGACGAGGAGTGGTGCGCCGACTTCGCGGCCTGGGTATGGAAGCAGGCCGGGGCCGAGGTGACCTACGAGCTGGCGCCGGGCTACCTCAACGGTGACTCCGCCAGCTTCTACGTGTGGGGGACCGACCATGGCACTTGGCACCCCGTCGGGTCGCACTACACGCCCCAGCCCGGCGACGTCGCCGTGTACGGTCTCGACACCACCGCGGTCACCGCCGTGCACGTCGCGGTCGTCACGGGGGACACGGGCGATGACGCCGCGCCCGAGGTGGTCAACGGCGACGGCGACCGCACGGGCTACAGCGTCGTGGAGGTCGGCGACCATCAGGCCTTCGCCGACGTGAAGGGGAAGGGCGCCGCGCTGTCGGGCTACGTGTCGCCGTCGGCGCCCCCGACGCCGTCCACCTCGTCCTGATCCGGCCGGGGCCTCAGGTCTCCGGGGTGTAGCCGGCAGGCAGCGCGATCGACTTCATCTCCAGGAAGCCCTCGAGCCCCTCGGGGCCGAACTCCCGGCCGATGCCCGACTCCTTGAAGCCGCCGAAGGGGGTCGAGAAGTCGATCGGCACGGGCGCGTTCAGCATGTAGGTGCCGGTCCGCACCTGGCGGGCCACCCCCAGCCCGCGGTCGTTGTCCGCGGTCCACACCGAGCCGCACAGGCCGTAGTTCGAGTCGTTGGCGATCTCGACGGCGTTGTCGTCACCGTCGTAGGGGATCACCACGAGCACCGGGCCGAAGATCTCCTCCTGGGCGATCCGCATCTTGTTGTCGACGTCGGAGAACACCGTCGGCTCGACGTACCAGCCCTTCGAGAACTCCGACCCGGACGGGCGGCCGCCGCCCAGCGCCACCGTCGCCCCCTCCTCGCGCCCGCTGTCGAGATACCCCTCGATCCGGGCCCGCTGCCGCTCGGCCACCACGGGGCCGACCTCGGTGGCCGGGTCCATGGGATCGCCCACCGTCATGGCGGACACGCCCGAGACCACCGCGTCGACGACCTCGGAATAGCGCGCCCGCGGCGCCAGGATGCGGGTCTGCGCGATGCAGGCCTGACCGTTGTTCATGATGGCGTTGGGCAGCAGCATCGGGATCGTCGTCGCCAGGTCGGCGTCGTCGAGGATGATGGCGGCCGACTTGCCGCCGAGCTCCAGCGTGCAGCGCTTCAACCGCTCGCCGCAGAGCCCGCCGATGCGCTTACCCCCCACGCCCGAGCCGGTGAAGGAGATCTTGTCCACGCCCGGGTGCTTCACCAGGTGCTCGCTGACCTCGCGCCCCGCCGGCACCACGGAGAGGACGCCTTTGGGCAGCCCGGCCTCGGCGAAGATCTCGGCCAACCGGAACGCGTCGAACGGCGTCTCCGGTGCCGGCTTGTAGACCACCGTGCAGCCGGCGGCCAGCGAGGGTGCCAGTTTGGCGGCGGCGATGAAGAGCGGCACGTTCCACGGCGCGATGGCGCCGACGACGCCGACGGGCTCCTTGGTAACCAGCACCTGCGGGTTCAACATGCCGGCACGTACCTCGTCGAAGGCGTACGACGTGGCCAGGTCGGCGTAGTAGCTGAAGATCATGGTGGGCGCCAGCACCTGGCCCATCCCCGAGAACGAGATGGGCGAGCCCATCTCCCGCGTGATGATCTCGGCCATGTCGCCCATCTCGGCGGTGATCTGTGCTGCCACCGCGGAGAGGATGGCGGCCCGCTCGGCGGGCGTCATGCGAGGCCAGGGGCCGTGGTCGAACGCCGTGCGCGCCGCCGCCACGGCCTTGTCGATATCGGCCTCGGTGCCGTCCGGCACCCGGGCGATCACTTCCTCCGTCGACGGCGACACCACCGCGATCGTGTCGGTGCCCTCCGGGGCCACCCAGTCGCCGCCGATGAACAAGCGGTCGTAGTCCCGAATAGCCATGCATCCTCCCCAGGAGCTCAGAGGGCCCTCGCCCCCGCCACCGGTCGCTCCGCGCGGCGCCTCAAGGGTAGCTGCGCCCGGCGGGGACGGGACAGTGCGGCCCCGGTCCCCTCAGGGACTCAGCCCGCCTCGTCGCGACGTTCGATGTGGGCCACGACGCCGCCGTCCGCTTCCACCCAGCCCATTCCGGCGGCGTACGCGCACATGCCGGCGAAGCCCTCGTCCCACTCGTCGGTGGCGGCTGGCCCCGCCAGCGCACGCAGGGCGACCGGGTCGACGACGACGTGCTCGCCGTCGGGTCGCAGGCGCCCGAGGCCGGAGCGGTCAAGGACCCCGACCAGGTCACCCACCCCTTCCACGGCCACCGAGAAGCGGGTGAAATTGTCGGGGTTACCGAGATGCACCCTGGCCTCGGACAGGTCGATCACGATGATCACGCCACGCGACGCTACAGTGCCGCCTCGTGCCCGACATCAGCCAGCGCGACCCGGAAGAGGTGGCCGCGGTGCTCACGCGCTGGCTGGCCACCAAGTCGGGTGGCGGGCCCGGCGCCGAGGTCTTCGACGTCCAGGCCCCCGGCTCCAACGGGTTCTCCAACGAGACGATCCTCTGCCGGACCCGCACCGCGGGCGGGGAGGAGCAGCGCCTGGTCGTCCGGGTGGCGCCGAGCAAGCACCTCCTCTTCCTGGACGCCGAGTTCTCCACCCAGTACCGGGCTATGCGCGCCCTGGCCGACGGTGGGTCCGGGGTCCCGCTGCCCCGCCTCGGGTGGTACGAGGAGGACCCCCAGTACTTCGGCGTGCCCTTCTTCTCCATGGATCACATCGAGGGCCAGGTCCCGTCCGACAACATCCCCTACACCATGGAGGGCTGGGTCATTGAGGCCACGCCCGAGCAGCAGGAGCGGATGTGGTGGAGCGGGATCGACGCGCTCGCCGCGGTGCACCGCACGGACTGGCGGGCCCTCGGCCTGGACTGGCTGGGCGATCCCGCCCGCGGCAAGCCGGGACTCGAGCAACAGATGTCCTACTACCGGGACTTCCTCGACTGGGCCACCCACGGGGTGACGGTGCCCGTGATCGAGTCGACCTGGCAGTGGTTGGTGGACCACCAGCCCGCCGAGGAGGGCGAGGTCGTCATCAGCTGGGGTGACAGCCGCATCGGCAACATGATCTGGGACGACTTCCGCTGCGCCGCGGTCATCGACTGGGAGATGGCCTCCCTGGGCCAGCCCGAGATGGACCTGGGCTGGTGGCTCTACTTCGACCGCCAATTCTCTGAGGGCCTGGGCGTCCCCCGGCCGGCTGGCTTCGGCTCCCACGAGGACACGATCGAGCGCTACTCCGAGCTCATGGGTCGGCGCATGCGGGACATCTTCTTCTACGAGATCTTCTCGGGCTTTCGCTTCGCCGTGGTCATGTACCGGCTGTCCGACCTCGTGTTCGGGAGGGAGGACATGGCGCAGGATGCGGGGATGGCGACCAATAACATCGCCACCCAGCTCCTGGCCAAGATGCTCGACCTGGAGCCGCCCACCTAGGCCCTCGCCCGCCTGGTCCGCCTGTCAGTGATCGGGTCCGTCGTCGGGGATGGGGTCGCCCGACGGGCCCACCGCGACGCCGGCCGCCCGCAGCCGGTCCCCCAGCCAGTCGGCTCCGTTCTCGCCCTGCATGGCCTCCTGCCAGCCGTCGAGGATCTGGTGGAGACGATCCACCGAGTCGACCTTGGCGATGACGTGCACCGTCATCTTGTCCTCGTACCCGGGCGGGGCCGAGACGTGCAGACCCCCGAAGGGGTCCTCGGTCACGTGGGGCGACGGCTCGCGGAGCACGTAGAGCTCGCCGGTGTCCTCCACGTAGTTCAGCTCGTGCCGCACGCCGTCCTTGTCCAGCCACTCGGCGCCGAGCTCGAGCTCGGCGGAGGCCCGCCGGCGGGGGTCGGCTTCGTAGAACTCGTCGATGTCCATCGGCCGCACACTATCGCCGACCAGGACGATCGCGACCCCTCCGCCCGCACCGGTCAACTGCCGGGCCGGTGGGAGGGATCGGGGGAGGGTCGCACGCGACGGTGGCGCCATGTCCACCACAGCGTCGAAGCAACGTGTCGCCCTCATCGACCAGATGGCCGCCGAATGGCAGTCCATCGGCCGCGCCCCCGGCGCGGTCCGCGCTCTGCAGGCGGTCGCCCGTCGCGACCCGGGCCTGTCCCGCCTGGTCCTCGGCCCCGGCACCGGGCCGCCACCGTGCCCCACACCCTGCGACGTCGTCGAGCACATGCGGCGGGCCTCGGGGCGCTCCCAGCGCGAGGAGGCCGCCCGCCTGGTCCGGGTGCTGCTCCGGGAGGCGGACGCCGACCCCTTTCTCTCCCGGATGCTCGTGCAGGTCCTGCTCCCAGGGCTCGTCACGGTGGCGGGGAAGCTGCGCTGGGGCCAGGGCGGGGAATGGCAGGACGGCGAGGAGTTCTTCGGGGAGCTCCTCTCCACGACGTGGCTCACCCTCCAGGAGTGGGCCGGGCAGGACCGCCCCTACGCCGTCCTCGACCTCCTGTCCGCCATCCGCTGCCGCCTGCGGCGCCAGCTGTTCCGCGCCAAGGACCTGGGGGCGCGGACAGCCCCGCTCAATCCCGACGTGGCCGCGGAGCG
>JBEKVF010000135.1:0-6587 GCA_049514295.1 Acidimicrobiales bacterium | reverse complement strand
GCGCGCGCACGGTGCAGCCCGCGTCGTCCTCGCGGTCCCCGTTGCCTCGCGGCTCGCCGCTCTCGCTCTCAGGGACGTGTGCGACGACATGCTGTGCGTCGATCTCCCCGAGCCCTTCTACGCCGTGGGGGAGTGGTACCGGGACTTCTCACAGACCACGGACGAGCAGGTCGTCGAACTCCTCCGGCTCGCGGCCAGCCGTGATGACGACTCGGCCGCGCCGGACCCACCTGACGGTGACGCTCTAATCCGTGACGAGGAGGTCCGCATCCCGTCCGGTGACGTGACGCTCGCCGGTCGTCTCACGGTCCCCTCCCGTGCGAGCGGAACGGTGATTTTTGCGCACGGGAGCGGCAGCAGCCGTCACAGCCCGCGCAACAGCTACGTCGCGGGCGTCCTGAACAAGGCCGGTCTAGCCACGCTGCTCATCGACCTCCTGACCCTGGAGGAGGAATCGGACCGCTCCTGCGTCTTCGACGTCCGGATGCTGGCGGACCGGCTGGGCGATGCCACCCGCTGGGCAAGGGGGCAGCCTGAGGTGGCGTCGGGGGCGGTCGGCTTCTTCGGCGCCAGTACCGGCGCGGCGGCCGCACTCTGGGCGGCCGCACAGCCCGACTGCAACGTGTCGGCCGTCGTCTCCCGGGGTGGACGCCCCGACCTCGCCGGTCCACTGCTGCCGGCGGTGACCGCACCTACGCTGCTGATCGTGGGCGGGTGCGACGACGCAGTGCTCGAGATGAACCGAAGGGCACAGGCAGAGCTGCGCTGCGCGAACCACTTGACCATCGTCCCGGGGGCGACCCATCTCTTCGAGGAAACGGGTGCCCTGGAGTCCGTCGCCCGATTGGCCCGCGACTGGTTCGTGAAAAGCTTCGGAGAAACGTCAGCCGTGCCACCGACGGCGTCGTAGGGAACAGGGCACTGCAACGATGAAAGGCGCCCGTCCCACGTTCTCACGGGGATCGAGCGCCTCGCTTCAATTGTTCTCCGAACGGACGACATCTGGAGGAGTGGACATCAATGAGCCGTAAGGGCCCTTTTCCTTTGCAGCGCTTGCCTGAATCCAAGCCGCCTGCCTATCAGCTTAAGTCCTCGCCGAACCCGCTTGGCGAATCCTCGTCTGTCATCCCCCGGACTGGAGGTCTTCATTTCGTTTCGCCACTTCCTACCTCCTTCCGGACCGATCCTCACGATCCAATTGGTATAACCGTGGGCAGTGCGGATTTGTTCCCGTCACCGATGCACGCGACCTAAGTGGCATCGCTGATTCCCGACGAGTCGCGCGACGCGATCAGCGGACTGAGGCTGCATCGCTGGTCGGATCGTGCGGTCGTCGCGGTCGCAATCACCGCGCTCGCGTCCGGCTTCGGTCAGTTCGGGGTCGTTGCCGCGCTCGGCGACGTCTCGACGCAGCTCGGTCATGTGGCACCGGGCGGGACCATCGCCGACAAGGTCGGCCTGTCCGGGACCAGCCTGGGGATCGGCCTGGCCGTCATCCGCTTGGCCTCCCTCGGCAGTCTCCCGCTCATCGGCATCGCGGACCGGCTGGGGCGCCGGCGGGTGATCCTCGCGGTGACGATCCTGGGGTTGGCGCTGACCGTGGTCGCCTCCGCCAGTCCCGGCTACTGGTGGTTCGTCGCGATCTTTGCCTTCGGACGCCCGCTCCTCAGCGCTACCAACGCCCTGGCCGAGGTGATGGCCGCCGAGGAGACGAGCTCACGCGACAGGGCGGCCGCCGTGGCGCTCATCGCAGCCGGCTACGGGGTGGGCGCCGGGCTCTCCGCCATCATCCACAGCCTCGCCTCGGGGGCGCTCGGCTTCCGCGGGATCTTCGCGCTGGCGATCCTCCCGCTCGCTCTCGTCTTCGCAGTGCGCGGGTGGATCGAGGAGCCGAGCAGGTTCATGGTGGCCGAGGCAGCAGCGGATCACCCCACACCCGTACTGGGCGCAATCGGTCCCCGCTACCGGAAACGGGTTGTCGTCCTGGCCTTGATCGCGTTCGCGATCTCCATCATCACGGGCCCGGCGAACAGCTTCCTGTTCCTCTTCGCGCAGGACGTCGTGCACCAGGCCGGCTACGTGACCGCTCTCATGGTTGCCGCTGCGGGTGTCGTGGGGCTCGTGGGCCTGCTGTGCGGGCGGTGGTTGGCGGACCGAATCGGCCGTCGGCCGACCAGCACGGGTGCGATGGTCGCCATCGGGTTCAGCGGCGCCCTTGCCTACTCGGGGTCGCGGCCTGCCCTCGTGGCCGGGTACATCCTCGGGGTTCTGAGCGGCTCTCTGCTGGCGCCGGCCGTGGGGTCCCTCCTGACGGAGCTGTTCCCGACGTCGGTGCGGGCGTCGGCGACCGGGTGGTGGGTCACGGCCGGAGTCCTCGGTGCCGTCGGCGGGCTGGTCGCGTTCGGAGCCGTCGCCGACGTGGGCAACCGGTTCGCCGCTGCAGCGGACATCACGTTCCTCCCCGTCACAGCCGCGGCCGCGCTCTTCTGGCTCCTGCCCGAGACCAAGGGGCAGGAGCCCGAGTCGCTGTGGCCGGAGGAGGCTTCTCAACCGTAGGTGAACGTGACCGCGTTCGATGTACCGCTGGCGGTGGTGATCGTGACCTGGGCGGACTGAGATCCCGGGGGCGGGGGCGGCACGGTGATGGTGCAGGTGTTCTGAGCAGGGCAGCTCGTCGGCGCCACCTGGCCGTTGAACGTCGCCACGATCTGGCCGTCGGAGCTCATGAAGTTGGACCCGGCGACCTGTATGCCCTGTCCCGCGGTCCCACTCGACGGGGTGAGTGAGGAGATCACGGGCGCGGCCCCGGGGGTGGACGGGACCGTGGTCGTGGTCGTTGTCGAGGTCGGCCTCGAAGTCGAGGTCGAGTGAGACGGCCCGGTCGTGCCGGCACCTCCCTGACGGCCGGCGATCGTGGTCGACGCCCGGGCCGCCGCCGAGGGTGGGGGCGCCGAGATCCGGGGGTTGTTGCCGAGCGACACGGCGAGGGCGATCGCCCCGACCACCACCAGCGCGGCGACGACGGCCACGGAGGCGATGAGCCAGCGGTCGGACCGTCGGACGGTGTCGGGGCCAGATGTCGGATCCGCCGGCTCCGGCGGGCGCTCCCGGGCGGGGGGAGCGGGCAGCGGGGGACCGCTCGCGGATTCACGGGCGCGCCGCACGGCGCTCTCCATGGCGCCCAAGGCGCGCCGACCCGGTGTGCCTTGGGGCGGCTCGTTCGCTTGCCCGTCCGTCATCCGATCCTCCGGCTAATACTTCCCCGATCGGCGGGTTCCATACCCGCGGCCCTGCAGCAGGACAGCGGGGACCGCTGATCCCGCTCGTCCCCACGGGGCGCAACAGGCGGGTTCGGCCGTACAATTGCCCTGCTCAAGAGGAGGCACCGATGCGATCCGACTTGATGTCAGGGCTCCGACCGTCCCGGGACGACGAAGGGGGACATGCCCCTGTGCAGGCAGCCGGCCGGAAGGGCCGTGGCGCCGCCGTGGCGCTCGAACCGCTGCTGGTCCATTTCTTCGGGGCCGCGCCACCGGTCCGGTTCGAGTTCTGGGACGGAACCTCGCTGGGGTCGGCAGGCGGGCACGTGCTCGAGGTGCGCTCGCCCGACGCGGTGCGTCGGCTGCTGTGGGCACCGGGCGAGCTCGGCCTCGCTCGGGCCTTCGTGGAGGGGGACCTCTCCTTCAGGGGCGACATCTTCGAGATCCTGGCGCTGGTGCACGCCGCGGCCCCGCGGAGCGTGCGCACCGGCGCGCGGCTGCCTCTCCAGGCGGTTCGTTCGGCCTACCGTCTGGGGGCCCTCGGCCGGCCGCTCCCTCCCCCTCCGGAGGAGGCCGCCACGCGCGGACGACTGCACTCGAGGCTGCGTGACGCCCAGGCGGTGCGCCATCACTACGACGTCAGCAACGACTTCTACGCCATGGTCCTCGGGCCCAGCATGACGTACTCCTGCGCGCGCTTCGCCCCGGGCGCCGACACCCTTGAGGCAGCCCAGGAGTCCAAGCACGACCTCGTCTGCCACAAGCTGGGGCTCCCCGGGGCGAGGGGCTCGAGGATCCTCGACGTCGGCTGCGGGTGGGGGACCCTCGCGCTTCATGCGGCACGGCACTACGGCGCACAAGTGGTCGGGGTCACGTTGAGCCCCGCGCAGGCGAACTTCGCCCGGGACAGGGTCGCGGCGGCGGGGCTGGCTGGGCAGGTCGAGATCCGCCTGCAGGATTACCGCGACGTGCGCGACGGGCCCTTCGACGGCATCGCATCCGTCGGCATGTTCGAGCACGTGGGCTCCACCAAGGCCACCAGGTATTTCGGCACGATGCGCAGTCTCCTGGGGCCGCGAGGGCGACTCCTGAACCACGCCATCTCCAGCGTGGGCGGGTCGCGCATCGGCCCGAGGTCGTTCATCGGGCGCTACGTGTTCCCCGACGGCGAGCTCATCGACGTGGGCCAGGTCGTCGTGGCCATGGAGGAGGCCGGCTTCGAGGTGCGCGACGTCGAGTCCCTGCGCGAGCACTATGCCCGGACCCTCCATTGCTGGGTCCGTAACCTCGAGCGGCACTGGGACGCAGCTGTGGCCGAGGTCGGGGTGCGGCGCGCCCGGGTCTGGCAGCTCTACATGGCAGGATCGGCCAACGGGTTCGACGACGGCGGGATCTCGGTGCATCAGGTGCTGGGCGTCGTGCCCGAGCCCGACGGGCGGAGCGGCATGCCGGCCACCCGGAGCGGGTGGGGCTGAGCGACCGTCGTCAACCCGTCGGCGCCGTGGCGGTGTTGGCATGAGGCGGTGATTCGTGCGACCCTGAACCCCGTGTCCCCTGGCCGCCAGATCGTCGTATGCGACGGCGACGAGACCGGCCAGGAGCTGCTCGAAGAGGCCCTGCGGGTGCTCGCTCCCGATGTGCTCGGGTTCGACCTCGAGCTGGTTCATTTCGACCTGTCCCTCGAGAACCGCCGCGCGACCACGAACGCCGTGGTACGCGACGCCGCGGCCGCGATGCGCGAGACCGGGCTTGGGCTCAAGGCCGCCACGATCACCCCGGAGACGACGGGTGACGTCGGGAGCCCGAACCGCATCCTGCGGGAGGGCGTCGGGGGATCCGTCATCGTCCGGACGGGACGGCGGATCCCGGGTGTCGCCCCACCGGCCCCGGTCGTGCACCCGATCGTCGTGGTCCGCATGGCCGTGGGCGACGCGTACGGAGCGGAGGAGCGGCGGACGGGGGATCCCGGCAGTGCAGCCGAACAGGCCTGGCGGACCGAGCGGATCGATCGCTCGGCGTGCCGCTCCGTGGCGGAGTACTCGTTCCGCACCGCGGCCCAGGTGGGGGCGTGTGTCTACGGCGGCCCGAAGTGGACCGTCTCGACGGTCTACGAGGGGATGCTGAAGGAGGAGATGGACGACGCCGCGGCCCGGTATCCCGATATCCCGTACCGCCCAACCCTGATCGACGCTGCTTACGCCGGGCTCCTCACCGAATCCAGCGGGAGCCCACTCGTGGTCCCGGCGCTCAATCGCGACGGTGACTGCCTGTCAGACCTCGTGCTTGCTCTGTTCGGCTCCATCGCCGGCGCCGAGTCGGTGTTGCTGGCTCTGGACGACGACATGCACCCCGTAGTGGCCATGGCAGAGGCCCCGCACGGGACTGCGCCATCGCTGATGGGGAAGAACGTCGCCAACCCGCTGGCCATGCTGCTGGCCTGTGCGGCCGTGCTCGACCACGCGGCCCAGGGCGACGCCGTCGTGGCCGCGACGGGCGCCGCCATCCGTCGGACCACGCTCGGCGCGGCGGCCGACGGGATCCGTACCTTCGACCTCGGGGGGGAGGCCTCCACGTCGGACGTGGTGGACGAGGTGCTGGCCCGCCTGCGCAACAGCGCCACGCGCTGAGGCGGATCTCGGGTTTGCCACCCCTCATGGCGGGGTATCGGATGGTTTCGTAAGCGCCCAACCTGGCCAGGGGGCCGGCGCACGGAAGCCCGCTCCACTGCGAGCACTTCCGGGACGCGCGCGGCATCATGCCGCCTCCGTTGCGCGCGGCCCACCCTTTCGGTCACCCTCGAAGGGCCAAGGCCCTTCTGTCGGACAGGGGGCACTGAGCCTTCGCCACCAACTCGGCAACAGCTCCTCCACAGCCTGTGGATTGTCTCTGCGACCACCGCTTCGTCAGTTCCCGGCCTGCAGTGTTTAACGGTGTCCTCATTGGGAATGATCGAGTCGGCGTAGCGCTTTCGTGCTGCGCGCGAGTTCAGCCAGACGCGAGTGGGCCGAAGAGATCTCCTTGTTCGCGCACTCTGTGCAAGACCACTTCGGTCGTGAATCGGAGCAACATCGGGTCGCCGTTCTTTGCGCAGGCGTGCACCTCGGAATCGGTGACCGGCGTGGACACGGTCGGCTCGGGCATGGCGCGGACGGAGTACACGGCCACGGTTGTCTTGGCGGAGTGATTCTGGCTCCAGTCGATGAGGACCCGACCCTGCCGCAACGACCTACGCATGTTGGAGACGACAAGATCCCGATGCTCCGATTCGAGCTTGCGCGCGATGTCGTGAGCGTGGTCTCGCAGGACGTCCCACGTCGTCTTCGGGCT
>JBEKVF010000134.1:0-6611 GCA_049514295.1 Acidimicrobiales bacterium | reverse complement strand
GACGCAGGCCTCGTAGACGTCCGCCTCGTGCCCGGCCGGGTCGAGCACGTCCTCGCTGTCCGACACCTCCACGTCCGCGAGGCCGAGGGCCGTCACCCGCTCGCCCAGGCCGGGCGGCGGTGGGGGCAGGTCACGGCACAGGCGGCGGATGGTGGCGGTCTTGTCGGCGGCGTCGGGGAACCGGCGCCGGACGAAGCGCACGTGGTCGGCCTCCATGACGACCACCAGCGCGGCATGCACCAGATCGACCCCGTGGACCTGGCGGCTCCTGTGCCGTCGGAAGTCAGCGCCCGCGAGCTCGGGGAGGCGCGAGAGCGCGGCGCGGGTCCGCATCCCCATCGGCTGACCGTCAATGGTGTGGGTGCCCGCCGTCACAATGTGCAGCGGATCTCCGGGACGACCGTCACGCAGGTAGTCGAGCATGAAGCCCGCCATGACCGACCGGGCCGCATTGCCGGTACAGAGAACCAGGATGTCCGTCATCCGGCGGCGAGCAGCAGCGCGGGGGCGTCGACATCGAGCGCGTGCTGCGCGTGACGGGTCGTGCTCGTCAAGAACATGAGGTCGCCGCGTTCGGTCCGCTGCACGACCATGGCCGCGACGATGGCCATCAGGACGCCGCCGAAGGTGTCTCTCCGCACGTCGGCGCGCAACTGCTCCAAGGTGTAGTCACGCACGCCGCGTCGGCGGAGGGCGTCGTGGTAGTGGGCCAGGAGGTCTCCCTCGTGGGACCGGCGGTCCTCGGCGCTCAGGCAGCCACCGATGAAGTACGCCACGTCGTAGGACGCTCCCGCCCATGCGACCGTCTGCCAGTCGACGACGACCGGCCGCGGGTTACCCGGTTGGAACAAGAGGTTGTCGAGGCGGAAGTCGCCGTGGCTCGCCGTGCGGGGGCCGGTGCGGAGGTGCAGGTAGGCGGGCAGGTGTTCGGCGAAGAGACGGCAGACCTGTTGGTGATCGGGCGCCAGGGTGTCCTCGTATCGCTCGAGGAATCCCGGCAGCAGCGAGGACACGAGCACGCAGAGGAGCCCGTCCGACTCCGGGGTGGCGCGGTTCAGCCACTCGAGGGCGGCCAGGTCGGGAGCCTCCCAGCACGGCGCGTGCAGGCCGGCCATCTCCTCGAGGACGGCGGCGGCCACATCCGGACTGCACGCGGCAATCTGGTCTCCCTGCGCGGCGCCGACGATGTCCTCCAGCAGCAGGGTGAACCACCCCGTCTCGGGCTCCACCTCGGCCACGTAGGTCGCCGGGACTCGTGCGCCGACACGCGCCGCGACCTCGCGGTAGAAGCGGATCTCGATTTCGTACGCCCGCAGCGCCAGCCCGGTGGCGCGGCTCTGCTCGTCGGCCGAGGCGAATTTGCCGACCACGCTGGCCGGGCCGGCCCGGGGCATGTCGAACGCGAGCGAGAAGCGTGTCGTGTCGGCCATCTGGCCCGTCCCGACCGGCTCGGTCTCGAAGGAGACCACGCAGGCGCCGTCCGCCAGTGCGCCCGCGCCACGGAGCGCGCCGGTCAGCCACTCCGGCGTGACGTCCGCGGCGTAGCGGAGGAGTTCGGGCGGGCTCATGGCAGGCCGAGACTATTGGTTCGCCCGGTGGTTGAGTGGGCGAGCCGGAGTAGACAGCGCCGGTTGTGCCGTCGAGATCCGTGCGGCCGCCACGAACCTGATAGACGACAAGCTGTACAGCGGTGCGATGGACCGCGATCCTGGCGCACTGCCCATGCCGCTGCGCTACGAGGCGTCGGGCACCGTTCTGGAGATCGGATCAGGCGCCGAGGGCCGGAGGGCACGATCGGCGTCGGTGACGAGGTCATCGCCTTCCGGGCGACCGGCGCCTACGCAGAGCGGGTCGTCGTGCCGGGACGCGCCCTGGTGCCGAAACCGCCCAACGGGCCGTTCGAGGAGGCTTCGGGCCTGATGCTGACGGGCGGGTGGTCACGGTCGACGGCGGCCAGCTACCCGCTCGCCGACGCGGCGGCCGCCCATAGGGAGCTCGCCACGGGGCACAGCCGCGGCAAGATCGTCCTCGTTCCCTGAGCGGCCACCGGCGCCGCGGGACTCAGTTGATGTGGATGCCGCTGATGGCCCGGCTGATGACGAGCCGCTGGACCTCGGAGGTCCCCTCGAAGATGGTGTAGATCTTCGAGTCGCGGTGCCACTGCTCGACCGGGTTCTCCCGGACGTAGCCGTAACCGCCGAGGATCTGGATGGCCTGCTCGGTCACCCACACCGCGTTCTCGCCGGCGTACAGCTTCGACATGGATCCCTCGCCGTTCTCGAACTTCTTGCCGGTGCTCGCCATGTTGGCGGCCCGGTGCACGAGCAGGCGGGCGGCGTCGGTGTGCATCTTCATGTCGGCCAGCTTGAAGGCGATCGCCTGGTTCTCGATGATGGCCCGGCCGAATTGCTTGCGCTCCTTGGCGTACTCGAGCGAATACTCGTAGGCGGCGCGGGCGATGCCGACCGCCTGGGCGCCGACGATCGGGCGGGAGGCCTCGAACGTGGCCATGGCGGCCTGGGTGGAGGTCTTCTTGCCCTCCCTGGCCCGGGCCAGGCGCTCGTCGAGCTTCTCCTTCCCGCCGAGGAGGCAACGGCCCGGGACGCGGCAGTCGTCGAGGATGACCTCGGCGGTGTGCGAGGCCCGGATGCCCATCTTCTTGAACTTCTGGCCCTGGGAGATCCCCGGTGTGCCCTCGGGCACCACGAAGCTGGCCTGGCCACGGCTGCGCAGCGAGGGGTCGACCGAGAGCACCAGCACGTGCGTGTTGGCGATGCCGCCGTTGGTGATCCAGGTCTTGGTGCCGTTGAGCACCCACTCGTCCTTGGCCTCGTCGTAGACGGCGCGTGACTTGAGGGAGGAAACGTCGGAGCCGGCGTCGGGCTCCGACACGCCGAAGGCGGCCAGCTTGACGTCGTCGGGAGTGCCGAAGCACTGGGGGATCCACTCGCCGATCTGCTCGGGCGTGCCGTTGGCGAAGATGCCGGCCACGGCGAGGGTGGAGCCGAAGATGGCGAGCGCGATGCCCGCGTCGCCCCAGCTCATCTCCTCGTTGACGAGGCACATAAGGAGGCCGGTCGGGTCCGAGAAGCACTGGGCGATGAAGTCGAAGGAGTACAGCCCGTTCCGGGCGGCCTCCTCGATGATCGGCCAGGGCGTCTCCTCCCGCTCGTCCCACTCATGGCCGGCGGGACGGACGACGTTCTCGGCGAACTCGTGGACCCACTTCTGGATCTGCAGCTGATCTTCGTTCAGCTCGAGCGAGTAGTCGGACATTTGCGCGCCCTCCTTGCGTGACCCCGGTCACGGCCGGGAGCCCGTCTGCGTTCGATGGAACCAGCCTCGGAGCGACTGCACCACACGGCGCGCCGCCCCAGCCGTTCCCTGGTTACTACAGAGTAACCTACCGGCCGGTCACGGGTCTACCCATGAGGGGAATCTTGCCGTTGAACAGGGATTAGAGGGCAGTCAGCGGCGGATGGCGGTGCCCGAGGGGGTGTCCTCCACCGTCCAGCCCCGGGCCACCAGCTCGTGGCGCAGGGCGTCGGCCCGGGCGAAGTCCCTGGCGCGGCGGGCGTCGTCGCGTTCGGCCACCAGCCGCGCCGACTCCTCGTCGACCTCGATGTCCGCCGCGCGCAGCGACAACCCGAGCGCGGCGGCGAGCACCGCAGCCGTGTGAGCCAGGCGACCGCCCTCGTCCTCGTCGCCGGCGTCGGCGTCGGCGGCGGAGTGCGCCGCCGTGACGAGCTCGAAGATGCCGGCCAGTGCGCCGGGCGTGTCGAGGTCGTCGTCCATGTGCGCCCGGAACGCGGCCGACGCCGGGGGGTCGATGCCCGTGGCGGGCGGCGTTCCCTCGACCACGTAGCCGTCCTCCGTCTGGGCGAGGAGCTCGGCGACGTCGAAGCGCCGGGCCAGCCCGTCCAGCCGGCCCAGTGCCTTCTCGGCGTCGGCCACCGTCTCGGGTGTCACCTCAATGGGCGAGCGGTAGTGGGCCCGCAGGACGAGGAGCCGGTAGGCGCGGGCGTCGCAGCGGGACAGGAGGTCCGGCAGCGTGGTGAAGTTGCCGAGGGACTTCGACATCTTCGTGCCCTCGACCTCCACCCAGCCGTTGTGCATCCAGTGCCGTGCGAAGACCTTGCCGTCGGCGACCGCCTGCGCCCGCTCGTTCTCGTGATGCGGGAACTTCAGATCCTGGCCACCGCCGTGGAGGTCGAACCCCTCGCCCAGCAGGTCGAGCGACATCACCACGCACTCGGTGTGCCACCCGGGCCGGCCCCGCCCCCACGGTGAGTCCCAGCTGGGCTCACCCTCCTTCGCCTTCTTCCACAGGGCGAAGTCGAGGGGCGAGCGCTTGTCCTCGTTGGCCTCGACCCGAGCCCCGACCTGCAACGACTCCAGCGACTGCTGCGCCAGGAGGCCGTACCCGTCGACCTTGGACACCTCCAGGTAGACGCCGTCGGGCGTCTCGTACGCCATCCCCTTGGCCATCAGGTCGCCCACCAGCGCCACCATGCGCTCGATGTACTGCGTGGCGTGGGGGACGTCCTGCGGCCGTAGGTCACCCAGCGCGTCCATGGACTCCCACCAGCGGGCCTCGAACTCGGCCGCGACGTCGGGCTCGGTACGGCCCAGGGCAGCGGCCCGCTTGATGATGTTGTCGTCGACATCGGTGACGTTGGCCACGTGGTGCACCTTCAGCCCGGTGAAGCTCAGGTAGCGCCGCAGGATGTCGAAGGTCAGGTTGGCCCGCCCGTGCCCGATGTGCGGCATGTCGTAGACGGTCGGGCCGCAAACATACATCGACACCTCGCCCTCGTTGCGGTGCTCGAGGGGGCGGACCGTGCCCGTGGCGGTGTCGTGAAGGCGCAGCACCCGGGTACGGTAACCCGATCATGTCGACGCTTACGACCGGAGCGCCCCGCGTCCCCGACAAGCCGACCCTCGACGGCCTGGAGGAGCGCTGGGCCGCCACCTGGGAGGACGCAGGCACCTACCGCTTCGACGACGGTGCCACCCGGTCCGAGGTCTTCTCCATCGACACCCCCCCGCCGACGGTGTCGGGCTCGCTCCACATGGGATCGGTCTTCGGCTACGTGCAGACCGATGCCATCGCCCGCTACAGGCGGATGCGGGGCTGGAAGCTCTTCTACCCCATGGGCTGGGACGACAACGGGCTGCCCACGGAGCGTCGGGTGCAGACGTACTTCGGCGTCCGGTGCGACCCGTCACTCCCCTACGACCCCGACTTCAGGCTGCCCGAGGAGCCCGGCAAGGACGACATACCGGTCAGCCGACCGAACTTCATCGCGTTGTGCCACGAGCTTACCGCCGAGGACGAGCAGGCCTTCGAGGACCTGTGGCGGCACGTCGGGCTGTCCGTCGACTGGGGGCGCGGCTACGCCACGATCGACGACCGTAGCCGGCGTGCCAGCCAGCGCATGTTCCTGCGCAACCTCGCCCGTGGCGAGGCCTACTCCTCGGAGGCGCCCACGCTGTGGGACGTCGACTACCAGACGGCGGTGGCGCAGGCCGAGATGGAGGACCGCGAGCAGCCCGGGGCGTACCACCGGGTCCGCTTCGACGACATAGAGATCGAGACGACGCGGCCCGAGCTGATCGCCGCCTGCGTGGCGCTGGTCGCGCACCCCGACGACGAGCGCTACACGGCGCGATTCGGCACCACGGTGCACACCCCGCTCTTCGGGGTCGAGGTGCCGGTCCTCGCCCACCACCTGGCCGACCCGGACAAGGGCTCGGGCATCGCCATGATCTGCACGTTCGGCGACGTGACCGACGTCGTGTGGTGGCGCGAGCTCGACCTTCCGACCCGCAGCATCGTGACCAGGTCGGGACGGATCACTGAGTCCCCCCCGACCGGCGTGCCCGACGGCGAGGCGTGGCAGGCCGTCGCGGGGCGGACCGTGAAGCAGGCCCAGCGCGCCATGGTCGAGATGCTCGCCGCGTCGGGGGACCTGGTGGGCGACCCCCGGCCCATCACGCACCCCGTCAAGTTCTACGAGCGGGGCGACCGGCCGCTCGAGATCGTCACGAGCCGGCAGTGGTTCATCCGCAACGGCGGCCATGACGAGCAGCTGCGGCGCGAGCAACTGGAGCGGGCCGCGCAGCTCGACTGGCACCCGCCGTACATGAAGGTGCGCTACGACGACTGGGTCAACGGCCTCAACGGTGACTGGCTGGTCAGCCGCCAGCGTTTCTTCGGCGTCCCCCTCCCGGTCTGGTACTCCCTCGGCGCCGACGGCGAGCCGGACTACGGCGCGCCGATCGTGCCCGACGAGGCGACCCTGCCCGTCGACCCGACGACCGACGTGCCGCCCGGCTACGAGCCCGAGCAGCGCGGCGTGCCCGGCGGCTTCGCGGGCGATCCCGACGTCATGGACACATGGGCCACCTCCTCGGTGACCCCCCAGATCGCCTGCGGGTGGGAGGACGACCCGGCGCTGTTCGCGGCCACCTTCCCCATGGACCTGCGCCCGCAGGGGCCCGAGATCATCCGCACCTGGCTCTTCGCGACACTGCTGCGCTCGCACCTGGAGCACCACACGCTGCCGTGGACGCACACCACCATCAACGGTTGGATCCTCGACCCGGAC
>JBEKVF010000133.1:0-6623 GCA_049514295.1 Acidimicrobiales bacterium | reverse complement strand
GGTTCCCCCGCCGCAACGGCGTGCCGGCCAAGAAGCCGCTGTTCTAGGCCTCCTCGGCCGGCTCCGGGCACGGATGGCCGGTCGGACATCGTGTTCCACGTGAAACAACGGTGAACGCCCGGTGAACCCGGCCGTGAACCCGAGCTCAGGTTCCACGTGGAACAATCTCAAGTCTTGACCCAGGGACTTTGGCAGGCCAGGATAGGCGCTGTGCCGCGGCGACTCGGAGGGCCTGCTTGATGCGCATCAGGCGCAGGGTCAGAGAAGTCCCCGAGACACCACAATCCGCTCCGGAGCCCGCCCCGTACGATTACGACCGGGACGTGCCCGCCGCCGGGGAGGGCCCCACCTCGCTGGACCCGGTGAAGAGTCTGATCGCCGAGTCACCGCCGGACCAGGCAGCCGAGGCCGCTCCCCCACCGACCGCGGAGACGCCGGCCGTCGCCGGATCAGAGGTGCCTGCTCCCCCACCGGAGCCGGCCGTGGCCACCGAGCCGCCGGAGGCAGTCAGCGAGGTCGAGGCTGTCGTCGAGGCCGAGCCGGAGGAGGCTGTAGTGTTGGTGCCGGCACCAGCCGAGGAGTCCCAGGCGGAGACAGCGCAGACCCCGGAGCCGGAGCAGACGCCTACGCCGGCAGCCGAGGAGGCCCCCGTCATGCGATCCCCTTCGATCCGGGAGGACACCGCCGGGCTCCTCAACGGCTCGAAGCCCGCGGCCCGCGAGCTACCCCGCGTCATCGCCATCGCCAACCAGAAGGGTGGCGTGGGCAAGACCACCACGACGGTGAACCTCGGGGCGGCCCTGGCCGAGATGGGCTACCGGGTCCTCGTGATCGACCTGGACCCCCAGGGCAACGCCACCACCGGCCTGGGCGTCGAGGCCCGGAACTTCGAGCTGTCGATGTACGACGTGATCATGCGGGACCAGCCCCTCGAGGACTGCATCGAGCCCACCAGCGTGAAGAACCTCTTCGTGGCTCCGGCGACCATCGACCTGGCCGGCGTGGAGATCGAGCTCGTCCCCGCCTTCAGCCGGGAGCTGAAGCTCAAGCGGGCCATCGACACCGTGGTGGACGACTTTGACTTCGTCCTGATCGACTGCCCGCCCTCCCTGGGCCTCATCACGGTCAACGGGCTGGCCGCTGCGGACGAGGTGCTCGTCCCCATTCAGTGCGAGTACTACGCCCTGGAGGGGCTGAGCCAGCTCCTGCGAAACGTGAACCTGGTCTCGTCCAACCTGAACGAGACGCTCGAGGTCACCACGATTGTGCTGACGATGTTCGACGCGCGGACCCGGCTCTCCGTCGATGTCGCCAACGAGGTGCGGGAGCACTTCTCTGAACGGGTCTGCCGGGCGGTGATCCCCCGCACGGTGCGGCTGTCCGAAGCACCTTCGTTCGGGCAGCCCATAACGGTCTTCGATCCTGCCTCGCGGGGTGCCGTGGCCTACCGCGAGCTGGCCAAGGAGGTGAGCAATGGCGCGCCGCAGCGGTCTCGGTAAAGGGCTGAGCGCTCTCATTCCGAGCGAAGCAACGGGGGAGACCGACTCCCTGCTCCGGGTGGTGCCGATCTCGCACATCCGCCCCAACGTCTTCCAGCCCCGCAGCCACTTCGACGAGGAGTCGATGGCGGCGCTGGCGTCCTCCATCAAGGCGGTGGGCCTGCTCCAGCCCGTCCTGGTGCGCGAGCTGCACGACGAGACGGAGACGTACGAGCTCATCGCAGGGGAGCGGCGCTGGCGGGCGGCCCGGCGGGCCGGCCTGCAGACGATCCCCGTGCTGGTGCAGGTGGCCGACGACGTGGCCAGCCTGGAGCAGGCGCTGGTGGAGAACCTCCACCGCGTGGACCTCAACGCGCTGGAGGAGGCAGGAGCCTACCAGCAGCTCATCGACGAGTTCGGGCTGACCCACGAGCAGGTGGCAACGCGGATGGGCAAGGGGCGGGCGACCGTCACCAACACCTTGCGCCTCCTGCAGTTGCCGGCGGGGGCCCAGCGGGCTCTGGCCGAGCGGACGATCTCGGCGGGCCACGCCCGCGCCCTGCTCGGGACGCCGGACCGGGCCCTCCAGGAGAAGCTGGTGCAGCGGGTCGTGGACGAGGGGTTGACGGTTCGCGCCGTGGAGGAGCTGGTGCGCGAAGGCGGCTCCGAGCTGCGTGTCGTGCCGCCCGAGCCCGAGCCGTCCCCCACGCCGCCGCCCCCGGAGCCCGGTACGACCTCAGGTACGACCGAGACGAGCGGGCGCCGGGCGCCGGCCCGCAAGCTCCCCGAGCCAGGCGTGCTCGAGCTCGAGGACCTGCTCTCGACCTACCTCAACACCAGGGTCAAGGTCGACATCCAGAACCGGCGGGGCCGCCTGGTGGTCGAGTTCGCCACCCTCGAGGACCTCGAGCGGATCTACCGCGCCATGGTCGGTGAGGGCGGCGTCGCGTAGTTCACACAACTGTCAAGGGTCGGTTCAACTTCATCCACAACCTGTGCATGACGTTGTGGATTGTCACCCTGTTCACCTGCCGGAAGGTTTGATCGCGTAACCGTTGCAGAGGGCGCCGGGTCGCCGGATGGGCCTCCCCGGCGCTCCGCACCTGGAATTGATTACCTGTAATCAGTCCCAGGAGGCGTCGGCCCAGTGCCCCAGCGCTGCGGAGATCGCCGCCGCCAGGGCAGGTGCCTGCTCGACCACCGTGCTCGCCGGACCCACCTCGATGAGCACTGCAGGCATCCGGGTCTCGCGCAGGAGGGGCACCGACATGCCGTGCACGCCGGCATCGGCCACGCCGAGGGCCTCGGGGACGGCGCGCTGGACCAGCTCGGCCAGCCTCCGCCCACCCGGCGACTCGTCGTGGGTGCCGGACCAGAAGGCGGTGCGGCAGGCCGATGCCGAGGGGTTCAGGCGCAGCCCCACGAAGACGTCGACGCCGAGCTCGTTGGCCTCCTTGGCCTGCACGGCGTCGTCGGGGTGGTGCAGCTCGGTGACCCGGGTCCCCCCGAGAGTGAGCCGCCGCCGCAGCGCGCCGGTCACGCTGCCCAGGCCGCCGCTCTCGCCCACGGCGACATGGCGTCCCCGCAGGGTGTGGGGCGCGTCGCGCAGGGCGGCGCGGGCCCGCACGGCGGAGACGAGCTCGGGCTCGTGGTGGCGGCTCTCGAGCCTCAACAGCTCCCTGAGGGTCGCGCCGCCGACGATGCCGTCGACAGGGAGGCCGGCGTTGCGCTGGAATTCGCCCAGCGCCCGCACGGTGGCGTCGCCCAGGATCCCGTCCACCCGGCCGGTGTCGAAGCCCAGGGTGCATAGGCGCTGCTGTAGCTCGGCGACGTCGTCACCCCGCAGCATCGGGGTCCGGCGGTAGAGGAAGCGGTCACCCAGCCTGAAACCGGCTTCCACCAGGGTGTTCCAGGTCTGCACTCCGCAGATCCCGTCCACCCGGAGGCCACGCAGGCGCTGGAAGGCCTCGAGCGCGGCCCGGGTGGCGGGACCGAAGATCCCGTCAGCGTCGACCGGTGCCCCGGGGAGGATGGCGGTCAGGCGGTGCTGGACGTCGGAGACCGCGTCGCCGCGCTCGCCGACGGTGAGGGGCAGGCCTACAGGTAGGCCGAGATCTCCTCGAGCAACGCGCCCTTGGGCTTCGCCCCGATCACCCGCAGCTGGGGCTCGCCGTCCTTGAACAGGATCAGCGTCGGAATGCTCATCACGTCGAAGCGACGGGTCACGTCCAGGTTGTCGTCGATGTTCAGCTTGCTGATCCGGATCTTGCCCGCCTGCTCCTCGGCGATCTCTTCGAGGACCGGGGAGATCATCTTGCACGGGCCGCACCATTCCGCCCAGAAGTCCACCAGGACTGGGACGTCCGAACTCTTGACATGCTCGTCAAAGGTAGCGTCGGTCAGGGTCTCGATCTTCTCGCTCATGGCATCTCCTTGTCAGAGGGTGCAACAGCGCCCCGCCCGGATCTGTTCCCGGTCACTCCCCGCGCATCTCGAGCCAGCGCTCGGCATCGATGGCGGCCATGCAGCCCGACCCGGCGGACGTGACCGCCTGCCGGTAGTAGTCGTCCTGCACGTCGCCGCAGGCGAAGACGCCGTCCACGCTGGTGCGGGTGGTGGCGTCGAAGGTCTTGACGTAGCCGTTGGCCTCCAGCTCGACCTGGCCCTTGAGCAGGGAGCTGTTGGGCTCGTGGCCGATGGCGACGAAGAGGCCGGTGGCGCCGAGCTCGGACGCCTCTCCGGTGACCGTGTCCAGGAGGCGCAGCCCGCTGACCTTGGTGTCCCCGAGGATGTCGGTCACGACCGAGTTCCAGGCGAACTCGATCTTGGGGTTGGCGAAGGCGCGCTCCTGCATGATCTTGGAGGCCCGCAGCTCTTCGCGCCGGTGGATCACGGTGACCTTGGAGCCGAAGCGGGTCAGGAAGATCGCCTCTTCGAGGGCCGAGTCACCGCCGCCCGCCACGGCGATGTGCTGGTCCCGGAAGAAGAAGCCGTCGCACGTGGCGCAGGTGGAGACGCCGTAGCCGAGGAGCCGGTCCTCGTTGGAGATGCCGAGCATGAGCGAGCGGGCGCCGGTGGCGACGATGAGCGCGTCGGCCTGCAGCGTCGGCTCCGCGGCGTCCGGATCACCCACCCAGACATGGAAGGGCCAGGGCGAGACGTCGATGCGGCTGACCTTGGCGGTGCGCAGCTCCGCATCGAAGCGCAGGGCCTGGGCCCGCATGATCCCCATGAGCTCGGGGCCCATGACGCCGTCGACGAAGCCGGGGTAGTTCTCCACCTCGGTGGTCAGCATGAGCTGGCCGCCGGGCTGGTCGCTGGTCGAGGAAGGCTCGCCCTCGATCACGAGCGGCGCCAGCTGGGCGCGGGCGGAGTACAGGGCGGCCGTGAGCCCGGCCGGCCCGCTGCCGATGATGACGACCTTGCGGCGCTCAGGCATCGGGCGGTACGCCACGGCGTGAGTACAAGACGGCGCCGACGGCGGAGAAGATGAGCCCGAGCACGATGTAGGAGGCCCAGATCCTGTGCCCGGCGATCGTGGTCACTCGGATGAAGCCAACGCAGAAGAGGACGACGACGGTGATGGCGACCACCGCGATGACGACCCCGAAGACGATGCCCCGCGCCGCGACGATGGCCGGTCGGATGGCCTTGTCGTTGACGGTGGCGACCACCGTGTCGATCGTGTCGAGGGCACGGTCCGACAGCACGTCCCCGAAGTCGTTCTCTGCCACGGCGTGAGACTACCCGGCGGTCCCGGATGTCCTGGCAGGCACGATGTAGCAGACCCCGACCGTGTTGGGCCCCGCGTGGGTGCCCACCACCGGCCCGAGGTCGACCGGCACCAGGGGGTGCTCGGTGGCGATGTCCGCCAGCACGGCCAGGACCTCGGGCAAGTCGTCGCAGGCGCCGTCGGCCACGGCGAGCCGTTCGAGCGGCGCGTCGGCCGCCACCTTGGTGCCCAGGTAGGCCAGCGCGCGGGTGCGGGTGCGCTGCTTGGACTCCTCGGCCACCTCGCCGTGCTTGAGCTGGATCACCGGTTTGATGTTCAACAGCGAACCGAGCAGGGCGCGGGCCCCGCCGATGCGGCCGCCGCGTTGGAGGAATTCGAGCCCGCCCAGCACCCCGTAGATGCGGGTGCGCGGGATGCGGTCCTCGGTGGCGGCCACCAGTTCGTCCAGGCCGGCGCCGGCAGCGGCCTCCTCGGCCGCCGCGATCACCAGCAGGCCCTGGCCCATGGTGAGCGAGAAGGTGTCGATGACGCGCACGGGCACGGCGCTGAACGAGTCCGCCGCCGTCACGGCCGAGCCGTAGGTCCCTGACACCTTCGACGAGATGGTCAGGCACAGCACTGCGTCGGCCCCCTCGTCGGCGGCCTGCTGGAAGGCGGCCTGGAAGGCACCGGGGGAGGGCGCCGCGGTCTCGGGCAGGGCGCCCTTGCCGCGGCAGCGGTCCCAGAACTCCTCCGGGCTGAGCTGGCGGCGGTCCTGGAGCTCCTCCACCCCGAAGCGGATGGTCAGCGGCACCACGATGACGCCGTGCTCCTTGACGAGCTGGTCGGTCAGGTCGCAGGCGCTGTCGGTCACGATGTGGACGCCGGGCATGCGGGGATTCTTGCACGGGGGGGCCTGCGCCATCAGGCCCGAATGCGGTTCAGACGCCGAGCGGCCCGACGGGGCGTGCCCGCGGGGGCCGCCGCGCGTCGTCGCGCCGGCCCAGCCAGACGACGGCCGCGCCGAAGGTGAGGCCACCGGCCACCACGGCGCCCCCCACCCGGGCCAGCAGGGCGAGCGTGCTCGTCGACCCCGAGAGGTTCGACACCACGAGCACCACCACGGCCATGGGGACCGACGCCACGACCACGCGCCAGAGCGGCGCCCACGTCTCGCGCTCGGCCAGGTGCCCGAACCACTGGCGGAAGACGGCGAGAGCCAACAGCGCAGCGACGGTGTAGGCGATGGAGAGCGAGAGGGCGAGGCCGCGGACACCGAGGGGGTGGACGAGGGCGAGGGCGAGCACGATGTTCAGCCCGTTCTCGACGAGGTAGAGGTAGAAGGCGACCCTGGTCCGCTGCATCGACTGCAGCACCCTGACGAAGTAGAGGTAGGCGCAGAAGCCCGGCAACCCGAGGGCGAACATCGCCAG
>JBEKVF010000132.1:0-9986 GCA_049514295.1 Acidimicrobiales bacterium | reverse complement strand
GCCGGCGAAGACGTCGGGTCCGCGTGGACCGGTTGGGCCGGCCGGGGCCGCGGGCAAGCAGGGACCCCAAGGTGCGCCCGGACCCGTTGGACCTGCCGGGCCAGCAGGGCCGGCGGGAACCATCGCGTCGGCGTCGGTGGTTGAGGGTACGGCGCTGACCTCGGCGCCAAACCCTCCGGTCGGTACGGTACTCGTCGCGCAGACGGGCTGCCCTTCCGGGAAGATCCTCATGAGCGGAGGCGCCCAGGTCGCCGCGGCCGGCGTTGTCTCCGACCGCGATGTGGTCCTCCGCTCGTCCTTTCCGGTCGCTGCGGACATCTGGGAAACCGTTGCCCTGGTCACGGGACCGATAGCCACAGGGGTCTCAATGAGTATGAAGCCTTACGTCGTTTGCGGGATGGCGGCGGTGCCCGCGTCCACGACGACCACAACGACTCCGACCACCTGATTTCCTGGTGAGTTCGGGTCGGAGTCGAACCAGGGTAAGCGACGCGCTAATCGAGGGAGCACCCAAGGGCCCCTCCGACGCCTTGTGGAAGCGATATGCATGGCCCTGGTGTGATTCCGACCACAGCTTCAGTCAGTCGTTTCCTGGGTTTTCGGAAAATGTCGGTCGAAACCGAAAAACGCGAAGGACCATCAGTCCCCGTGATGTCAGCCACAGGCGCAGGCATGGGGCTGGGGGAGTCACGGAGAATCCGGGATAACTGCAGGTCGGCGGCGTAATCCTGCTTCCGACACCTCCATCCGCGATCTGGTGGGCCATGGGTGCGAATCGTCATCGTTGCCAAGAGGCGACAGTTTGGGAACGCATGGTGGCCGCGCTACGAATGCGCACTGGGTGCCGTGGCAGTATCTCCCGTCGAATCATTCTTCTTCGAGTTGGGGGTAAGTGCCTTGGTTGATGTTCAAGTACGGCGACGAGATACGTCCATTGGAACTCAGATGTCCGCATTGACGTCTGCCGGAGCACTCCGGTGCGGCGGGACGTCAGGAGGGCGGGCGATGAAGTGTCGACTGCTTGCCTTCAGCATTTTGACCGTTGTCGTTTCCATGGTGTTATCGCCGGTTGGCGCCTGGGGTGCTGAGGCCCCACACGTCTATTCATGGGGTGCCGCAGTATCCACCAGCTACAAACCCTCCCTGCAATACTTCGGTCCAGCGCCTGTGGACGGCATACCCGGCACGGTCGTGCGGATCTCCCCATCGAACTCGACGTCGTACGCATTGACCAAGAACGGTCAAGTCTGGGCGTGGGGCTCTGGACAACACGGTGCATTGGGGAACGGATCTGCGCTCCCGTTCACCTCTACGGCAGTGCAGGTGAAGTTTCCCACGGGCATCAAGATCGCATCTCTGCCGGTCCCAATGCCTTACGACACTGGGATCGCGATCGACACGAGCGGAAACGTCTGGGGATGGGGATTTAACTCCGAAGGGCCGCTCTGCATGACCAAGACCAATCTGCTCTACCCCGAGCAGCTGCCCTTGACTCACGTCACGATGGCCAGTGGAGCAGGTTGGCATGCGCTGTATCTGTCGGAGCAGAGCCTCTACTCATGTGGCGGAAACGCAGGAGGCGAGTTGGGAGATGGCACCACGACTGCGTCGGAGAGCCCAATGCGTGTGGTCGGGCTTCCTGATACGACCATAAGGTCCATTGTGTCCTCGTGGGAGAATTCGGGCGTCGTCATGGCCGACGGTTCCGTCTACGACTGGGGATTCAACGGTGCGGAACAGCTGGGAGACGGCGTCACGACGAACAGCGACGTCCCAGTCCATATTGGCTTGCCGGCCAAAGTCGTCCAGCTGTCTATGGGCGGCAGTGACACCACCAATGGCCAAACCATTGCGCTTCTGGCGAACGGGTCGACGTGGGCCTGGGGCTCGGACCGTTTCGGACAGTTGGGAACTGGAAGGGTCACGGTAGGTTCTCCCCCCGTCAAGGTTGCAGTTCCAGCGGGAACGTCGTTTGTTCAAGTCAGGTCGGGCGGTTCGAGCATGTATGCAATCGACCGGTCGGGTGCGGTGTGGTCATGGGGACAGAACGAATTTGGTGAACTCGGATTCGGCAATTCCAGAACATTGACCGAAGTACCAACCCGTGTCGACGTCAATTTGAGCTGCGTTTTCGCCACCGCTGCAAATGTGGAAGGTCTGCGGGCGTCTGACGCCGGGTCCACCACGGCAGGCGCAGGTCACAGTTCCCAGAGCCAGTTGCAGTGTGGGCTCTGATCACCTCGAGAGACGTCCTCATGCTCAGGATTTGGCCGGCGACGACGACCGGACCGGCGAGCTCGTTCGCCGGTCAACGAGGTTGACGTCGTTGCCTGAGGAGACGCCGCTCGTATTCCGTTCAGCTGACGGGGGATCGACGGACCGCGCCAACCAACGCACTCGATCGAATTAGACGCCGTGATCCAACTGAAGGTCTCAGGTAGGCCCACTGACTTCGAGTGGCACCGCCAGGTAGGGGCCCGAGGGCCCGAACCCCAGGTGGGCCATGGCGACGGGGCGGGGCGGCCCCGGGAGGGGAAGGGTGGAACGGGACGGCGTGTAGAAGAGCCAGACGCCGGCCGCGTTCGTGAAGACCGACTCCTCGCCCGGCCCCTGGCCCTGCGCGTTCGACGCCAACAACGGCGAGGGAGAGACGTCCGCGCACGGTCCGAGCGGGCCGCTGCAGCGCGCCACGCCGACGGAGCAGAACAGAAGTAGTACGTGCCACGCACGAGGACGAGCTGCGGCGCCCCGACGATGTGGCCCTGCCAGGGCTCGTCGGGGCCGAAAATGACCGTCGGCTGTCCCAGCAGGTGCATGCCGTCGGCGCTCAGCGGCTGGCTCCAGATCTGGGTGTCGGGGGCGTACGAGCGCGCGTTCTGTTCCGACTTCCAGACCATGCAGGGCTGGCCGGAAGCGTCGACGAAGACGCGCGGGTCGACCGACCCGCCCAGCGACTGCTCGCAGATGAACGGGACGGGTGAGGCCATGTAAGGGCCGGCCACCGCTGTGCTGATGGCGTCGCCGATGCACATCGTGCCTGGCGAGACGTTCCGCAGCATCGAGCTGAAGTTCAGGATGTAGTAATCGCCGAACTGGGCCACGTCGGGGGACCACATGACGCCCGGCATCGCCCACGCTGGCGGGTCGGGCAGGGCGTCGGTGGGGGCGCCCCAGCGCCCCACCACGGTGCCCGAGCGCACCGGCACGTTCGTCGGTACCCGGTCCTGCGAGGTGGGGAGGTAGTACCGCCCACCCTCCTGGTACATGAAGGGATCGGGCAGGTCGGCCCCCGAGTTGATCGTCAAGCCGGGCTGGGCCGGGACCGACAGGGCACGGGCGACACGCCGTCCTCGGACGCGGCACGCGCCCCGGCAATGCGGGCGTCCAGTCCGATGACGCCCGCCACGGCGATCGCCACCGCCGCCAGGCAGGCCGCGATGCCGATCGCAAGGGCGACAGGACGACTCCGGGACCTGCTCGCGTTGGGGAAGAACTGGGGATGGCGGCGGTGCCGCTTGGGGATGACGTGAAGAAAGATGGGGAGAACGTCTGGATTTCGCGAATGCCTATTGAACTTGCGAGACGCGAGGCGCAACCTGGCTCCAGTTCGGAGACGAGAGCCCACCGAACCTCAAGCGAGCGCCGAAAGGTGCGAGCGAGGGAAGCCCGAAGGGAAGCCGCAAGGCGGAACGGTGGGAAGCCGAGAGAACGCTGCAAGGCGGGATCGAGGGAAGGGAGCGAACCCCGCAAGGGGGGAGTGACCGGAGTGGGCACGAGGATCCGTTCTGAGATGGTCCGTGGTGCGTCACGGTGGCTTCCCTGGAGTCGCCGTGGCCGGCCCGGGCAGGGGTTGTCCGACACGACCCCGGCACGGCGCCAGCGGGTCATCGTTGACGTAGCCCCGAGGAGCACGGGAGGCTTCGGCCGAACGGTTACTCGGGGTTGCGTCGCGTCCGGGCACCTGTTCGCCGTTGTTCCGTTCCCCATGCACCGGCAACGACGGTGGGGGGCGCGTCCCGCGCCCCGGGATCGGATCAGTCAGGCTCCGCCGAGACCTAGCGCAGGGACGGCCAGAGGCCGGCTGGGCGCTCGCCCGCCGCCACCTGGCGGTTCAGCTCCTCCTGGACCAGCGAGAGGTCGTCGGGATGGGTCACGCCGATGCAGCGTCCCTCGGCCGGCAGCACCGCGAACGAGCTGGTGGAGAGCGACTGGGCGACCACCTCGGGCAGCAGCACCTCGGACTCCTCCGAGGCGTCGACGGCGGCGTCCATGGCCGCCTGGAGCATCTTGTGGAAGCCCGGCGTGAAGCCCCACAGGTTCATCGACACCCGGGCGTCGGGCGACAGGGCGGCGGGCTCGCGCCCGTCCCCGGCGACGAAGCCGCCGTCGGCCGTGGCGGTCACCTGGCGCCGCTCGTCGACGCCGAGGAGGTCCCCGTCGGCCCCGACCCGGCAGATGCCGCGGGTCACCGGCGAGAAGCCGACCACGGCGTCGGCCAGGCGGTAGCCCACCAGGGCGTTGAGATCGCTGTGGGCCCCCAGGTGCTCGGCCAGCAGGGCGCATCCCTCGCGCCCGTAGATGTCGTCGGCGTTGCCGACCGCGTAGGGGGAGTCCCCGACGTGGTCGGAGGCGCTCAGGACGGCATCCACGGTGCCCCGTGGCGAGGGTTGGGTGGCGAAGCGCACGTCGACGGCAGCCGGCCATGTGTGCTCGACGTGGTAGCGGATGGCGGGACCCGTGCTCGGGCCCAGCACCAGCACGATGGTGTCGAACCCGGCCGCCAGCGCGTCGGAGGCCACCAGGTCGATGACGGCTTCACCGTGCGGCCCGACCGGCGCCAGGGGCTTGCAGCCCCCGTAGCGCTTGGCCCGGCCCGCGGCCAGGACGACGAGCGCCAGGCCCGCCTTGTCGCTCATGCGTTCCAGCGGAAGATCGCGCTCGCCCAGGTCATGCCGCCGCCGAACCCGGTCAGCAGCAGATTGTCTCCGTCGTGGACGCGGTCATTCTCGATGGCGTCGTAGAGCGCGAGAGGGATGGACGCCGACGAGGTGTTGCCGTAGCGGTCGATGACCACCACCGTGCGGTCCTCGGGGATGCCCAGCCGCTGGGCGGCGGCCTGGATGATGCGCAGGTTGGCCTGGTGGGGCACCATCAGCGAGATGTCGTCGGGCCCCAGGCCGGCGTCCGCCATGGCGCGCTCGGCCGACTCGACGACGACCCGCACGGCCTTGCGGAACACCTCCTTGCCGTCCATGAACAGCGTGCCCCCGTGCTCGCACTTGAGCAGGTGCTTGAGCGACCCGTCGGCGTTCATGTTCCAGCTCAGCAGGCCCCCGGGGCCGTCCACCGGCTCGATCACGACCGCGCCCGCCCCGTCGCCGACGATGATGGCGATCTTGCGGTCGTCCATGTCCGTGATGCGCGAGAGCGTCTCGGACCCGATGAGCAACACGGGGCCGGACCCGACGGCGATGAGGCCGGCGACGGTGATCAGACCGTAGACGAAGCCCGAGCAGGCCGCGTTGATGTCGAAAGCGCCGCCCCGCATGCCGATCCCGTGCTGCACGCTCGGCGCCGTCCCGGGGACGATGCCGTCCGGTGTCGTGGTCGCCAGCACCAGGTGGTCGATCTCCTCGGGCGTCCTCCCGGCACAGGCGAGCGCCGCCTGCGCCGCTTCTATGGCCAGGCCGGAGGTCGTGCCTCCGATGTGGCGCTCACGGATCCCGGTGCGCTCGACGATCCACTCGTCACTGGTGTCGAGACGGACCGCCATGTCGTCGTTGGTGACCACCTTGTCCGGCACCGCGATGCCCCAACCGGTGATCCGGATCCCCTTCACGCCGCAGACCCGGCACGGACGGCGTGGATGCCCACGAACCCCGCATCCCCGTAGATGATGCCCCCCGTGTTCACGGCGATCCCGGTGCGGGCGCCGGCGACCTGGCGGGCGCCCGCACGGCCGCGGATCTGCGTGGCCAGCTCGACCACCTGGGCCAGGCCGGTGGCGCCCAGGGGATGCCCCCGGCCCACGAGCCCGCCGCTGGAGTTCACGACGAGCCCCGGGGTGTCGATGCCGGTGGCGCCGGCCTCGGTGGCCGGGCCTGCCTCACCGGGAACGAAGAATCCGAGCGACTCGAGGGCGTAGAGCTCCTCGGCGGCGGTGGCGTCGTGCAGCTCGACGAGATCGAACTCGTCGGGCCCGAGCCCGAACGCCTCCCACGCCGACTCGGCCGCCTGCGTCAGCCGGTCGTGGTAGTCCAGCAAGCCGTTTCCCGATCGCGCCACCGAGCCGATGATACGAGGCGCCGTGGCGGGGGTCCGCACGGAGGGACCGCCGAGCACGATGGCTGCGGCGCCGTCCGTGAACGAGCTGCACATGAGGCGGGTCAGGACACCGGCGACCTGGGGCGAGGCCAGGACCTCGTCGACCGTCACGCTGCGCTGGAACTGCGCCAGCGGGTTGCGCGAGGCATGGTCGAACGCCTTGGCGGCCGCAGCGGCGATCTGGCGCACCGTCGCGCCGACCTCGGCCATGAGCCGATGCGCCCATGAGTTGTTGAGCCCCATGAGGATGCTCCCCGCCGGGTTGTCGTCCTCGTGGCGCCGGTCTGCCGGTACTCCGCGGGCAACCCGTCCTCAATCCCCGCGATCGTCTCGGAGCGGTTGCCGGTCCACATCTTCTCGACGCCGAGCGCGAGCACCGGGCGGTCCTGGACCGTCGCCGCCATCGTCGCCAGGTGCAGGGCTGAGCTGCCGCCCGCGCACGAGTTGTCCACGTTGATGATCGCCGCCTCGTTCAGTCCCGCCTTGCGCAGCCACGTCTGCCCGCGCACGCAGCCCTGATCGCTCAGCCGCCCGGCCATTGCGTTGCCGACGATCACCAGGCCCAGTTCATGGGGCGACACGCCTGCGTCGTCGAGCGCCTCGTGCGTCACCTGGTAGGCCATGGTGTCGAGCGCCAGGTCGCGCCGGCTCATGTCCGTCATGCCGGTCCCGAGGATGGCCACGTCCGGCGCGCTCATGCCGGTGCTCCCGCCAGGACCCGCTGCTGGTCGCGGGTGAACGCGCTGCGCAGCAGACCGAAGTGCTCCACCGCGGGCGACCCGGCCACCATGACGATGATGTGCCGTGCCCCGGCGTCTGCGTAGCGGCGCAGGGCGGCGGCGCAGGTCTCCGGGGACCCCGCCACCAGGTGGCGGTGGAAGGCCTTGCCCGGCAGCCGGTACAGCTGTGAGAGCCAGGCGGCGCCGAGGTCGGGTGCCTCGTCGTCAGAACCCACGCAGGCGAAGACGACGACGCCGGGCTCGACGGCCTCGGGATCGCGTCCGGCCTCAGCCGTCTCACGCCGGAGCGCCGCCAGGGCGGTCGCGTACTCGTCGGGGGCGAGGAAGAGCGGGACCCAGCCGTCTCCCACGGCGGCGGCGCGGCGGCGCGCCGCCGCGCTCGATCCGCCGAACCACAGAGGCACGGGCGCCGACGCCGGCTCCTGCGCGTAGTCCGAGGTGCCGTCGCCGGGTCCGGACCAGGCCTCCCGGATCCGGGCGACGCCCTGGTCCATCAGCCGGCCCCGGCTGTGGAAGTCGACGCCGGCCCGCTCGTACTCGCTGTCGTGGCTGCCGACGCCCAGGCCGAGCACGAAGCGGCCTCCCGAGAGGAGCTGGAGGGCTGTCGCCTGCTTCGCCACCGCGGAGGGCTGCCGGAGGGGCAGCTGCAGGATGCACGTGCCGAGCGTCGGCCGGCTCGTCGCCACTGAGGCGACGGCCAGAGTGGTGAGCGCCTCACCGATGGGGTGGGGCCAGTAGAGGTGGTCCACCGCCCAGAGCGAGTCGGCTCCGCTCGCCTCGGCCCGGCGGCACAGCTCCGCCAGCTCGGACGCCGTGTCGGTAGTACTTGAGGTACTACCATCAACGAATGGGAGTTCTCCCTGCGTGGTGGCGGGGAGGATGAGCCCGAGGGAGGGACCGGGCACTCCACTTCCTACCGGGGTCATACCGACATAATACGTCGGCGGCGCCGGTCTTTCTATTCGGAAACCTCCGGAGCGCGGACCGCCCCCGAGGCGCCGCCGGGTGCTCCGAGGACGGCCAGGGAGCAGCGGGCCTCGCAGATCGCCCGGCCGTCGTCGTCGGTGAGGGAGATGCGCCAGACCTGGACGGTCCGGCCCACCCGCACCGGCGTGGCCTCCGCGGTCAGGTGGCCGTCCCGCAGGGAGCGCAGGTGGCTGGCGTTGAGCTCTATCCCGACCACGCTGCGGTCGGGTCCGGCGGCCAGTGCGGCCCCGAAGCTGGCCGCCGATTCGGCCAGGAGCGCCGAGACGCCCCCGTGGAGGATCCCGTAGGGCTGGTGCACCTTCCAGTCCACCGGGATGCGCAGGACCACGCGGGTCGGACCGGCCTCGACGACCTCGACGTCGAGAAGCTCGTGGATGCTCCGGCGGCCATCGGGCAGCGACGACGCGTCACCGCCGGGAGCTGAGGGGGGTGTGGTCACCGCCGGATGTTAACGGTGCGCCGTTAGCCTGAGTGTGTGCCCGAGGTGGTCGATCTGCGCAGCGACACCGTCACACAGCCCACGCCGGCGATGCGTCGAGCCATGGCCGAAGCCGAGGTCGGTGACGACGACTACGGCGAGGACCCGACGGTGCGGGCACTCGAGGAGCGCTTCGCAGAGCGGGTGGGCAAGCCGGCCTCGCTCTTCGTGGCGTCGGGGGTCATGGGCAATCAGATCGCCATCCGGGTGCTCACCACGCCGGGGACCGCCGTGGTGGCCGGGCGCCGCCAGCACGTGGTCGCCTACGAGTACGGCGCTACAGCCATGAACGCCGGGATCCAGTTCGTCGAGGTCGACGACGGCGACGGCATGGTGCGCGCCGACAACGTCCGCCGGGCGCGCCAGGCGTCGGAGCACCACCAACCTGCAGTCTCACTGGTGAGCATCGAGAACACGCACATGGCGGCCTCGGGCGCACCCTGGTCGACGGCCGCACTGCGCGCGCTCGTCGCTGCGGCCGGTCCGGTCCCCGTCCACATGGACGGCGCGCGGCTCTTCAACGCGGAGGCCGCCACGGGAGTGCCCGCAGCCGAATGGGCCTCGGGGGTCACGACGGTCATGTGCTGCCTGTCGAAGGGACTGTGCGCTCCGGTGGGGTCGCTCCTGGCTGGTGAGGCCGACGTGATCGCCGAGGGGAGGCTGGCTCGCAAGCGCCTCGGTGGAGGCATGCGCCAGGCCGGCGTCCTGGCGGCGCCGGGCCTGGTGGCCCTGGCCGAGATGGTCGAGCGACTTCCGGAGGACCACGCGCGCGCCGCCCGGTTGGCGGACGCGGTGGCGAACCGCTGGCCGGGGTGCGGCCTCGACCCCGCTGACGTCCGGACGAACATCGTCACGTTCACCCACCCGGAGCCCGACAAGCTGCTGGCGCACCTGGAGGGTCACGGGGTGCTGGCGCACACCATCGCGCCGGAGACGCTCCGCTTCGTGACGCACCGCGATGTCGACGACGCCGGGGTCGAGCGCACGGTGGCGGCGCTTCGCGACGCGCCAGGGGGTGACCTGCCGTGAAGATTCGGATCGGGATCAGTGGCGGTGGCGAGAGCCTCGGACCCGAGGCGATGGTCGCGCTGGCAAAGGGGATCTCGGAGACCGGCTTCGACTCGCTGTGGCTGCCCGAGGTGCTCTCGCGACCGGGCCCCGACCCGCTGGTCGGGCTGGCCTGGGTCTCGGGTGCCTGCCCGCGGCTGAAGATCGGGACGACCATGCTGTTGCCCGGCCGCAACCTCGTATGGCTCGCCAAGGCTGTCGCGACGCTCGACGTGCTCTCGGGCGGGCGGTTCCTGCTCACCTTCGTCCCGGGGCTCGACATCGGCGGGGAGCGCAGCGCGATCGGCATCCCGACCGCCGAGCGCGGGGTGCTCATGGACGACGCACTGCCCGTGCTGCGCCGCCTCTGGGCCGGCGAGGCGGTCAGCCACGAAGGCCCCGCCGGATCC
>JBEKVF010000131.1:0-6646 GCA_049514295.1 Acidimicrobiales bacterium | reverse complement strand
ACCCGTCCCATGCGTCCCGTCGTCATGGAGCCACGCCATTGATCGCCCCCTTGTCGCCCTGTCGCACCGAGTCGTGGTCCGCCGGCCCCGTGGTTGCGTGCCCCGGGGTCCTCCACCATACTTGACACTTCTGTCGAGTTTGGAGAACCGATGCCCTACGCCCCCATCCCCGAGCTGGTGATTGAGCACGACGGCCCTGTTGCGATCGTGACCATGAACAATCCCGACATGCGGAACGCATTCGTCGATGCCCTGCACGAGGGCATGCGTGAGGTCTGGGGGCACCTCGCTGCCGACCGCTCGGTGCGCTCGGTCGTGCTCACGGGGGCCGGCCGGGCCTTCAGCGCCGGGGGCCACATCCCGAACTTCGTCCGCGACTACGAAGACCCGCAGCACCGGCGCGAATCGCTCCGTGGTGCACGCCGGCTGCTCGACGCCATGGTCGAGTTCCCCAAGCCGCTCATCGCGGCGGTGAACGGTCCGGCCGTGGGCTTGGGATGCAGCGTGGCCGTGAGCTGCGACATCGTCTACATCGCCGAGGACGCGTTCATGTCCGACCCGCACGTGAGCATCGGCCTCGTGGCCGGCGACGGTGGCGCCGTGACGTGGCCGCTCCTCATGAGCGTCCTCAAGGCCAAGTACTACCTCCTGACCGGCGAGCAGATCCCGGCCGCCGACTGTGTCGACCTCGGCCTGGCCAATTTCGTCGTGCCCCGGGATTCGCTGATGGAGTCGGCCATCGGCCTCGCGAACCGGCTGGCCCAGCAGCCGCAGCAGTCCGTCGAAGAGACGAAGCGGGCCATCAACCTCCACGTTCAGGCTGCGATCCAACTGGTGGCACCGTTCGCGTTTGCCGCCGAGAGCGAGTCCTTCTCGACCGACGACATACGGCAGACGATCGAGAAATTCAAGAGCAAGGGCTGATCGCCGCCTGCGTGGCCTCAGCGTCCCGACAGTTCACGCAGGTTCTCGCGAAGCACCCGGCGCTGCTCGTCGGGCTCCAGCACGCCGAAGTCGGTGAGGGCCGCCCGCGGCTCGCGGAGCCCCTCGGGATGGGGCCAGTCCGAACCGAGCAGCAAGTGCTCGACACCCATGGCATCGCGCAGCAGCCGCATGTCGTCCTCGTAGAAGGGCGCCACCCAGACGTGCTCACGGAAGGCATCGACCGGGTCGCGACCGAACGATTGCGGCACCTTGCCGTAGGCCGCCCGGAAGCGGCGCAGCAGCTCTGGCACCCAGCCCGCACCGAGCTCGACCGTTGCCACGCGCAGGGTCGGATGACGGTCGAAGACGCCGTGGCACACGAGGGCGGCCATGGTGTCGAAGACGGGACGCTCAATATGGACGCCGAGCACCTCCGAGAAGGGTGAGCCACGCAGCCCGGTGAAGTGGTCCGCTTCGCCCCAGTCGACCGTGTACTTCCCATAGCCGGAGTCGGCTGCATGGAAGGCCACGACGACACCCGCCTCGGCGGCCAGCGCCCAGACCCGGTCGTGGGCGGGGTCACCGAGCGAGCGCGGGCGCCCGGGGACGGCAACCGGCGCAGGCCGCAGCGTGATGAAGCGCGCGCCGAGCCCGATCACCCGCTCGAGCTCGGACTCTGCGGCCGCCGGGTCCAGCAGGGAGATGATCGGCCCGGTCTGGATGCGACCGTCGCGGTCGTACCCCCAGTCATCCTCCAGCCATCGGTTGTAGCTGCGGAAGACCGCGGCCACCGTCTCGGCGTCGTCGGTCAGCATCTGCTCCAGGCCCAGACCGAGGCTCGGCAACAGCCAGGCGAAGTCCACACCCTGGTCGTCCATGGCGGCGACGCGCTTGGCCCGGTCCCGGTACTCGGGCTGGATGCGCTGCATCTCGATGAGGTCGCGCACCTCCTTGCCCTCCTGGTTGTGCCCCCGGAAGTACGACTCGAGGGACCCGGGCACGCCGACGGGGTCGTACGTCGGGTTAGGGATGAGCTTGAGGAGCCGGTCGTTGACGAGCAGCGTCTTGCGCCCGTCCAGTTCGATCCAGCGCACCGCGTGGCGGTACGTGCGCTCGAGGTGTCGGGAGATCGCGTCCTCGGGCTCGTAGTAGTGCTCGTCGGCGTCGTAGATGCCGTAGGTGATGGCCTCGGCTGCGACGGGTTGGTCGAGAACAGCCATGTCGGCACCTCCTCGGGACCTGACTTCGGGCGCGGAAACCTTTCGTTCCCTCAGCCCAGTGTGCCTGAACTTGACAACAATGTCAACTCAGGGTTCGGTCCTCGTGACCAGGGGGAACAGGCCATCCGCGCCGGCCCCGTGCGCCAGGTCACCCAGCTGGCGGCTCCAGCCCCTGGCGTGGCCGTATTCATGGCGCCACGACCACAGGGCACGGGTCAGGCGGTGGAGCGGGTACTCCCGGGTCATGCCCATGGCGCCGTGCGCCTGATGGGCGGCCCGGGTCCCGGCAACGGCAGCGTCGTCCGCGATGACCTTGGCCGCAGCGACCTCCATCAGTGCCGGCCCGTGCTCGACCGCGCGGACGGCGAGGTTGGCCGCCATGGAGAGCTGCGCCGCGCATTGTGCGATCACCACCAGGTGCTGCTGGACGGCCTGGAAGCGTGCGATGGGCTGGCCGAATTGATGGCGCTCGTACGCGTACTCGACCGTCATCCGGCTCATGGCCTCGGCGGCGCCGGCCATCAGGAGGACGCGGCTGAGGGCACCGCGCAGGCGCAGCGATCCCGGGTCCACGCCGGCAGGAGCGGGCCTCTGCGCGGCCTCACGGAGCGGCACGTCGAAGCGGACCGACTCCCTCGGCTCACCGGCCAGGTTCGAGCCGGGCTCAATACCGACGTCGGAGGGATCGACCAGGGCGACGAGAAGGCCATCGGGCGCGGCGACGATGGCGGCGATCGCCTGCGCCCGCCCGGCCCAGGCCACGCGGCTCCGTCCCGTGATCCGGCCCGAGCGCAGGTGCAAGAGCTCCGGCACCACCGTGATCGGCCCCTCGGGCAGCGGCAGGCCGGCCCCCGTGAGCAGCCATCCGCCGAGCAGCGTGGTCTCGGCAAACGGCACCGGCGCGGCGTAGCGGCCCAGGACCCGCAGGACAGCGCCGGCGTCGGTGAGGGATCCACCCGACCCCCCGGCCTCCTCTGGGAGCGCAATGCGCGAGAACCCGGCCTCCACCAGGCCGTCCCACACCGGGGCACACCACCCCTCCGCCTCCGCTCGCTCCATCGCTTCGGGGGTGCAGCGGTCCGCCAGGAGCCGGTCGACCGTCTCCTCGACGAGGTTGTCCGTCTCACTCATCAGAGCCGGCCTTGGGTCGAAGGCCCTTGGCCACAATGGAGCGGAGGACCTCGTTCGTGCCACCTCGAATCGTGAAGGAGGGAGCCGTCAGGGTCGCGGTGATCAAGAGGCGCTCGAAGAGTCCCGGGGCATTGAGATCGGGCTCGAACTCAATGAGGTGCAGGACGGCGTTGACGACGTCCTGCTCGAACCGAGTGCCCATCTCCTTGACCAGAGCCGCCTCCGTCGCGGGAGCTCTCCCCTCGTCGATGGCGCGTGCCACCGAGAGCGAGAGCCCGTGCAGGACCCAGTAGTGCGCGACCGCGTTCCCGATCATCTCGAGCACTGCGTCGGAGGGCTGTCCTGAGCCGACCTCACGCAGGAATTCCTGAACGACCAGATACGTGCTGAGGAAGCGATCCGGCCCGCCGCGCTCGTAGACCAGCTCCGATGCGTTCTGGGTCCAGCCAGCCCCGAGCTCCCCCAGCACGAGGTCGTCGGGCACGAACGCATCGTCGAAGGCGACCTCGCAGAAGTCGGCCGTCCCGTCGATGAAGGGGATCGGGCGAGCGTGGACGCGGGGATCCTTCAGGTCGATGAGCATCTGCGAGAGTCCCGCACGCTTGTCGGGCACCTCCTCGACGGGGGTCGTGCGGCAGAGGACAACGATCCAGTCGTGCACGTGCGCGCCGGTCGTCCAGACCTTCGTTCCCGAAATCGTCCACCCCCCGTCGACGCGGGTCGCTTTCGTTGCGAGCGAGGCGAGATCGCTGCCACTGTCGGGTTCGCTCATCCCAATGGAGAAGGAGAGCTCGCCCCGGCAGATGCAGGGCAAGAAGCGATGCTTCTGCGCCTCCGTTCCGTAGCGAGCGATCAGCGGCCCCGTCTGGCGGTCGGCCACCCAGTGGTGCCCGATGGGCGCCCCCCACCGAAGCAGCTCTTCGACGACGACGAAGCGGTCGACCGTGGAGCGGTCATGCCCGCCGTAGGCCTTCGGCAGCGCCATGCCGACCCAGCCTCGCTCTGCCAAACGCCTCGAGAATCCGGGGTCCTTGGCACTGTTGAACCCCAGCCCCGGCTGGACCGTGGCCTGACCGAGCTCGGCCGCCAGGAACGCGCGCACCTCGCGTTGGAGCGCACGCTCCCCCTCGGTCAGCTCGGTCGCCTCGAAATGCATCCCTGCCCTCACTCGGCTGAAGGGATCACGGTTCTAGCGAAACTTGATGAAAGCGTCAAGTACTCGGTAGTCCATACCGTAACGGTCGGGAGCACTCCGGCCACCCGGGAGGGACGGGCTCGCACCGGGCCGAGCGGATCGGGAAACGCGCCGTCATGAGGATCCGGGGAGCAGCAATGGGGGCGTCGAACGAAGATGTACCGGATCCACTACCGAGCGCGATACCGTAGAAGCCGATGGCAACAAACGGTCGTACCAAGGCGAGCGAAGCAGCCAGAGGCGGTCCGAAGCGCCCGAAGAGCAACACGGCGGCCGCCTCCAAGGGGCGCACCACGCGCCGGGCACGCGGTTCGCTCAGCCGTGAGGAGATCCTTGACGGGGCGCAGGAGTTGGTGGAGGCGCAGGGCCTGCAACAGCTCAGCATGCCGGCGCTGGCCAAGCACCTGAAGTCCGGCGTGACGAGCATCTACTGGTACTTCCGGAGCAAGGACGATCTCCTGGAGGCACTCACCGACCGGGTGACGAAGGACATGTACTTGAAGCTCCCGCCGATCGGCGACGGGGCCTGGGACGACGAGCTCGTCGACTACTTCACGGCATTTCGCAATCTTCTCGAGGCGACGCCGATCTACCGAGAGGTTTTCGCATACAGGGCGCGGCTGCTCTTCACTCGCGCCGCGTTCGCTCCGGCTATCTTCCGCCGACTCGACGACGGCCTGTCACTTTTCATGCGAGCCGGCCTCAGCGCGGAGGAAGCTGCCGAGGCGTTCAACGCCTGCTCGAACTTCACGCGTGGCTTCGTCATTCTGGAGCACGGACTCGAATCCGAATCGGTCGACCCGGCCATGACCGAGAAGCTCCATCACCTCGATGCGTCGAAGTTCCCGACGCTGGGCCAGCTCGAGGATTTCGAACGGGTGATGTGGCTCGACGACAACCAGTTTCAGTTCGGGTTGCGACTCCTAATTGCCGGAATCCGGCAGCAGTACGCGCTGCATTGACACCGTCGACCTCATCGCGGCGCTCGTCGACTCCAGCACGAACTCGGCGCGCCCGGGGGTCGTTGAGCCGCGAGGAGATCCTCGAAGCCTCCTATCAGTTGGTGGCGCACGACGGACTGAGTGCACTCAGCATGCCGGCATTGAGCCGCCAGGTCGACGCAGGCGTGACGAGCATCTACTGGTACTTCAGGAACAAAGAGGAGCTCCTCGTCGCACTGGCCGAGCGAGTCACCGCGGACGTGTACCGCCGGTGGAAGCCGATGGGGGACGGCCCGTTGGACACCGAGCTCCGCACGTCGTTCACGTCCTTCCGTGCCGAGCTCAGCCGCGTTCCCGTCTCCCTGGAGCTGTTCTCCCTACGATCGCGCTTCGTCCTCGTGCAACCTGGGATCTTTCCCATCGTGATGAACCGACTGGAGGCTGACATCGCTCATCTGGCGGCAGCCGGTCTCAGTCCTGTCGACGCGGCACATGCCCACATCGCGTGCTCGGCGTATGTGCGAGGGTTCGTGACGCTCGAACGGGGGCTCCGGCAGGAGCCCGGCGAACAGGATGAAGCCGTGCGGGCTGGCATCGCTGACACGGTCGGCAGCCTCGATGCCGCGACCTTCCCGGTGCTCACGCTGTTGGGCGACCTCGAGCCCATGACGGCGCTGAACGACGACACGTTCCGCACCGGTCTCGACCTTCTCATCGACGGCATCGGGAGCTTGGTGGGGAGCCGCGCCGGCAGGTCATGAGCGGCCTCGTCAATTCACGGTCACCTCGTCAGATTCTGGGCAGACCGAGCACCCGTTCACCGATGATGTTGCGCTGAACCTCGGAGGAGCCGGCGTAAATCGTGTCCGCTCTGCTGAAGAGAAACGAGTGCTGTAGCTCGCAGAAACGGTGGTCCGGGCCGAGGATCGTTGTGGCCTCTGGTCCCAGGAGGTCCGCCGCCAACTCGCCCAGCTCTTGGTGCCAGGTGGACCACTGCAGCTTGCCCGCCGATGACTCCGGGCCCGGCCTGCCGTGCTGCACGATGCGGGTGATGGTGCGATAGCCGCTGTAGCGCATGATCTCCAGGCCCGCGTAGCTGCGGGCGAGCCGCTGGCGGACGATGGGATCGCCCGCCGCACCCCTCTCCCGGGCCAGCGTGACCACGAGATCGAACTCCTTGGCGAAGCGCAACTGTTGGGCGAGGAACGCGGCGCCCCGCTCGAACCCGAGCGTTC